>NZ_JBDHZL010000009.1:0-56046 GCF_039811905.1 Nigerium sp.
TCCCCCGCACGGGGACGTGTCGCCAACCAGAGGCATTTCCGGCCGTCAGAGGCATGTTCAAAGACGAGACGCATGCACCTTTGGGGGCGTAACGTCACGAACTGACAAGGCGATGGCGCCGCGACGACGTCATCGTCACCCTGGACGCCGACACGATCCTGACGCCCGACTCCATCACCAACCTGGTGCGGCACTTCGCCGTACCCGGCGCCGAACGCCTGGGCGCCGTCGCGGGCGTCGTCGCGGTCGGCAACCGGACGAAGAACCTCATGACCCGCTGGCAGGCGCTGGAGTACCTCACGATGATCGGTCTCGAGCGCTCCTCGCAGGACGCCCTCGGTGCGATCAACATCGTCCCCGGCGCGTGCGCCGCGTGGCGGCGCGAGGCGATCGTCGAGGCCGGCGGCTACTCCACCGACACCCTCGCCGAGGACTGCGACCTCGCCCTGACGCTGCACCAGCTCGGCTGGCGCATCACTCAGGACGACGACGCGTACGCCTACACCGAGGTCCCGGAGACGCTCGACGCCCTGCTGAAGCAGCGCGAGCGCTGGACCTACGGCACGCTGCAGGCGATGCACAAGCACCGCCGGATGATGTTCAACCGCCGCTTCGGGGCGCTCGGCTGGTACGTGATGCCGAACTTCCTGCTGTCGGTCGCGATCCCGCTCGTGTTCCTGCCGTTCGTCGCGGTGATCACGTTCCAGACGGCCGCCGGCGGCGGGCTGCTCATCCTGGCCGCCTACTGGGTCATGTTCTGCCTGATCCACCTGGGTCTGGCGGCCGCCAGCATCGGGCTCATGCGCGAGGACTGGAGCCACCTGAAGATGGTGCCCTTCTACCGCCTCGTGAACGACCCGCTGCGGGCGTACCTGCTGTACAAGTCCGTCGTGCTCGCGATCAAGGGCGGCACGATGGGCTGGAACAAGCTCGCCCGCACCGGCTCCATGGACGCCGCCCACGACTCGCGGCTGTTCGCCCGCGGCACGAAGGGGGCGACGGCATGACGGCGCTCATGAACCGGATCGATTCCACGCCGGACGCGATCGCGGCCGGCCCGACCACGGCGTCCCCGGCGCCCGGCGCCCAGCGCGCCGCGGCGTCCCGGGACCTGTACATCGACACCCTGCGCGGCGTCGCCCTGCTCCGCGTGCTGACGTATCACACGTTCGGGTGGGCCTGGCTGCCGATGGTGTACCCGTCGATGGGCATCATGTTCGCCCTGGGCGGCTCGCTCATGGCGTCGTCGCTCGACCGCGGCGGCAGCCTGGGCGGGCTCATCAAGAGGCGCTTCAAGCGCATCCTGATCCCGTTCTGGGCGTTCGCGGCGGTCGCCGTGGGCGTGATGCTGTCGCGGGGCTGGCAGGTGACCGAAGACCTCGGCGAGCCGCTGACGGTCGAGAGCGCCCTGCGCTGGATCGTGCCGCTGGGCATGCCGCCGAACAGCGTCCAGTTCGACGACTGGGTGCTGCCGCTGTGGTACGTCGCGGCGTACCTGTGGTTCGTCCTGCTCTCCCCCGCGCTGTTGTGGCTGTTCCGGCGCTGGCCGAAGACGATGATCACGGCGCCGCTGGCCCTCGTGTTCCTGCAGGCCGGCACGATCATCGACCTGTCGGGCCCGTTCGGCGACATCGCGCTCGACGTCGTGACGTACGCCGCCTGCTGGATGCTCGGCTTCGCGCACCACGACGGCCTGCTGAAGCGCATCCCGCTGTGGAAGGCGCTGACGGGCGCCGCCATGCTGGCCGCCGCCGGCATCGCGTGGGCCTACGCGTTCCCGAACGTGGAGTCGGGCGCGAACGTCTCCGACATCCCGGTCGCGTCCGCGCTGTTCAGCCTGGGGGCCGTGCTGCTGGTCCTCCGCTGTTACCTGAATTTCGCGTGGATGCACCGTGTTCCGCCGCTCGCGTGGCTCGTCCGGGCCGTGAGTTCCCGCGCCCTTACGATCTATCTGTGGGGAAACGCGGCGATCTACGGCTCGGAGCTCCTGCTCGATCAGTGGTCGGTGACGCAGCCCCTCGTGCAGGGGCCGGCCAGCGACTGGTGGATCTACGGCGGCACGTTCGTCGTCCTGACGGCGATCGTGCTGGCGGTCGGCTGGATCGAGGACGTGGCAGCCGGACGCCGGCCGCGCCTGGTGCCCCGGTTCTCCACGCCCGCCGGACGCCCCCGCGCCCGCCTGGCGACGGCCTGACCGGCCGGCTGCGGGCGTTGGCCGCGGGAGTCGTGATCGTCGCGATGGTGACCTCTGGGTGCGTCGCCTCCGGCCCGGACGCCGGCGGCTGGCGGCTGCCGTGGGAGCGCGGCACGGGGGACGCCGCGGGCGTCCCCTGCGTCGCCCTCCCCGGCCCGTCGGCCACCGGGGGGCTCGGGGACGCCCGTCTCCGCGAGATCATGCGGGTCCTGATGTCGACGTCGGAGAACTCCAGCCTCGACTGGCGGGCGCAGGCGTCCTACATCGAGTACAACGTCGAGGGAAACCCGCGCGACAACCGCGGCTACACGGCGGGCATCGTCGGGTTCACCACCCGCGCCGGCGACCTGCTGAAGCTCGCCGAGGCGTACACGGTGGCCCACCCGCGCAACCCGCTCGCGACGTACCTGCCGGCCCTGCGGCGGGCCGAGGGCTCGCCGTCGGCGTCCGGGCTGGGCGACGGGTTCGTCCGGGCGTGGCGGCAGGCCGCGCGCGACCCGGCGTTCGTCGACGCGCAGGTCGCCAAGGCGGACGCCTGGTACTACGACCCCGCGATCAGCCACGCCGTCCGGGACGGCCTCGGCCCGCTCGGCCAGTTCGCCTACGCTGACTCGGCCGTGATGCACGGCGTGGACGGCGGGTACGACTCGTTCACCGCGACCCGCGAGCGGGCGGCGCAACGCGCACGACCGCCCGCCGCCGGCGGCGACGAGACCGCCTACCTGCGGGCGTTCCTGACGGAGCGGAAGGCGTCCATGCGCAGCGAGACCGCCCACGCGGACACCTCCCGCGTCGACGACCAGCAACGGCGGTTCCTGGACGCGCGCAACCTCGCGCTGCGACTGCCGCTGCGCTGGTCGGTGTACGGGGACGCCTACGCGATCGTCCCGCCGGGCAACCGCTGCCCGGCGCGGTAGGGCCGGCACCCCGGCCCCCACTGTCCCCCGCAGGAACTCCCTGCGGGTCCCCGGAAACGTCGAAGGCCGCGCTCCCCAGGCGCGGCCTTCGATGCCGTTCGAGTTCGGTGCATCCCCCCTACGACGACCGCGTGACCACCTGGTCGCACAGGGCGTCCAGGGCGTCGCGGGCGGGCCCCTCGGGCAGGGGCGCCAGGTAGCCGCGGGCGACTTCGGCCCGGCGCGCCACCTCGGCGCGGGCGGCGTCCAGCAGCGGGTGGGCGCGCAGGAGGTCGAGGGCCTCGGAGACCTCGCCCTCGTCATCCAGCGGGCGCGACACGAGGTCGCGCAGGCGGGCGTCCGACGGGTCGGTGGACGCCATCACCATCAACGTCGGCAGCGTCGGGACGCCTTCGCGCAGGTCGGTGCCCGGCGTCTTGCCGGACGACGTCGACGCGATGTCGATGATGTCGTCGGAGAGTTGGAAGACCACGCCGATCTCTTCGCCGTAGCGGCCCAGCGCGTCCAGCGCCTCCCGCGACGCCCCGCACACCATGCCGCCGAACACCGCGGACGCCGCGATCAGCGAACCCGTCTTGTCGGCGACCACGTCGAGGTAGTGCTGCAGCCGGTCGGCGCCCTCGGCCGGGCCCCGGGTCTCGGCGATCTGACCCTGCACGAGCCGGGCGAACGTGTCGGCCTGCAGCTTCACATAGTCGGTACCGAGCGTCGCGACGGTCGAGGACGCCCGCGAGAACAGGTAGTCGCCGACCAGGATCGCCACCGAGTTGTCCCACCGCCGGTTGGCGCTGGGGACGCCGCGGCGCACCTCCGCATCGTCCATGACGTCGTCGTGGTACAGGCTCGCCACGTGGGTGAGCTCCATCACGATCGCCGCGCGGTCGATGCGGTCGGCGTCCGCCCCCGCCAGCAGTTGCGACGCCAGCACCACGAGCAGGGGGCGGAACCGCTTGCCCCCCGCCCGGACGATGTGGCTGGCTGCCTCGCTCACGAACGGGGTGTCGGCCTGCGCTGATTCGAGCAGCAGCTTCTCGATCGCGTCGAGCCGCGACGTCACCAACGACTGGAACTCGGTATCGATTCTCGCCGTCTCACTCGCAGCCACAACGCTCCTTCTGTACTGGGGAAAGCAACGTTACCTGAGGAAGGTCCCCAGCAACGAAGCCGGCCCGAGCAGCAGGTCGGGCGCGATGCCCAGAACGAGGGTCGCGACGGCCCCGACGACGATCGGGATCCACGTCCACAGGGACGCCTCCCCCACGTACGTGTTGGGGGCGGGCGGCCGCGCGAACATGATGACGATGACCTTCAGGTAGATGTACGCCGCCACGAGGCTGGTCAGCACCGCGATCACGACGAGCCACCAGTAGCCGCCGCGCCAGGCCGCCGCGAAGACCGCCCACTTGCCCATGAGCCCGGCCGTCGGCGGGATGCCGGCGAAGCTGAGCAGGAACAGAGACATGAGGCCCGCCACCCACGGACGCTTGGCCGCGAGCCCGGCCCAGCCGTCGAGGTCGTTCTCCTCGCTCGCCGGGTTGCGGACGAGCGTCACGATCGCGAAGGCGCCGACCGTCGCGAAGCCGTAGGCCGCGAGGTAGAACAGGATCGCCGACACCGAGGTGGGCTGGCCCGCCCCCACGTCCTGGCTGGCCCCGGTCACGGCGGTGAAGATGAACCCCGCGTGAGCGATGGAGCTGTACGCCAGCAGTCGCTTCACGTCGCGCTGCGTCAGGGCGGCGACGGTGCCCGCGATCATCGTGATGATCGCCAGCACGGCGAACACCGGCTGCCACGTCCAGCGCTCGGCGCCCAGCGCCACGTAGAACACGCGCAGCGTCGCGCCGACCGCCGCCATCTTCGTGCAGATGGCCATGAAGCCGGTGAGCGGCGTCGGGGCGCCCATGTAGACGTCCGGGATCCAGTTCGCGAACGGGACGATGCCGATCTTGAACAGCAGGCCGACCGCGACGAGCGCGAGGCCCGCATAGAGCAGCCCGCGTCCATAGGCGGGGGCGGTCACGGCGGCGGCGATCGTGCCCAGGTCGAACGAGCCCGAGAAGCCGTACAGCATCGCGATGCCGAACAGGAAGAAGCCCGAGCTGAACGCGCCCAGCAGGAAGTACTTCAGCGCGGCCTCCTGCGACAGCAGGCGACGCTTCCGCGCCATGCCGCACATGAGGTACAGCGGCAGCGAGAAGACCTCGAGCCCCACGAACAGGGTCAGCAGGTCGTTCGCCGAGACGAACACGAGCATGCCGGTCAGCGAGAACAGGGCGAGCGGGAAGACCTCGGTCTGCTCCAGGCGGAACCGGTCGGCCTCGGCCTCCTCCCGGCTGCCGGGCACGGTGGCCGCCGACGAGGCGAACACCGGGACGCCGGCCAGCCGCTCCTCCTTGAAGACCATGACGGCCAGCAGGCCGAACACGAGCAGCAGGACCCACATGACGGCGGTCGGCCCGTCCAGCATGATCGAGCCCATCCCGACCGCCCCCACAGGCCCCAGCCGCAGGTTCGCGACCGTGTAGGCCAGCGCGGCGAGGACGCCGCCGACGACGAGGCCGATCTGCACCTCACCCCGCCAGCGCCGGGACCGACCGAGCATGAGGGCGTCCACCAGGACGCCCGCGCACGCGGCCCCGAACAGGATCAGGATCGGCGCCAACTGCCGGAACTCGATCGTCGGCGCCGTGATCTCGAGCGGCAGCATCATCGTCATCACTGTTCTCCCTCCACGACCGGAGCGGGATCAACGAGCTGCACCCGCTGCATGGCCGCTTGGGCCGTCGGCTCAACCAGCTTCACGGCAGGCTGAGGATAGAAACCGAGCAAGAGGATCGCGCCGATCACCGGCACCATCACCAGACGTTCGACCTCGTTCAGGTCGCGGCCGGTGAAGTGCTGCGCGGCGTCGTCCGTCACGGGGCCGGTCATCGGCTTGCGGTAGAGCCGCAAGGCGTAGACGGCGGCGAGCACCATGCCGACCGTCGCGACGGCGGTCGCCCACGGCGCCCTACCGAACGTGCCGGTGACAACCATGATCTCCGAGACGAACGTCGACATGCCGGGCAGCGACAGCGCCGAGAGGGCCGCGAGCAGCAGGACGCCGGACGCGACCGGCGCGAGCTTCTGGACGCCGCCGAAGGCATTGATGTCCGCGCTGCCCCGCCGCGAGATCAGGTACCCGACGGCCAGGAAGAGCGCCGCGGTGCTGAACCCGTGGTTGAGCATGTAGAAGATCGACCCCGACATGCTCTGCGTGGTGAACGAGTAGATGCCGAGCACCATGAAGCCGAAGTGGCTGATCGAGGTGTAGGCCACCAGGCGCATGAGGTTGCGCGAGCCGATCGCGCCGAGGGCGCCGTAGATGATCGAGATCAGCGCGAGGATCACCATGACCGGGGCGGCCCAGCGGCTCGCCTCGGGGAAGATCACGAGGCAGAACTTGATCATGCCGAACGTGCCGATCTTGTCCAGCACGCCGACCAGCATCGTGGCCGAGCCGGGCGTGGACTGCTCGGCGGCGTCCGGCAGCCACGTGTGCAGCGGGACCATCGGCGCCTTGATGATGAACGCGATCAGGAAGCCCAGCATCAGCCAGTGGCCGGCTTCCCCGCCGATGTTGAGGGCGGCGAGGTCCGACAGCAGGTACGACGGACGCCCCGCGCTCGCCGAGACCACGTACAGGCCGATCACCGACGCCAGCATCACGAGGCCGCCGGCGAGGCTGAACAGCAGGAACTTCAGTGCCGCGTAGCCGCGCCGCGGGCCGCCGTACCCGACGATGAGGAAGTACATCGGGATCAGCGTCGCCTCGAAGAAGAGGTAGAACAGCAACACGTCATCGGCCGTGAACACGAACAGCGACAGGCCCTCGAGGATCAGGACGAGCGCGAAGAAGGCCTGCGACGTCCACTGGCCGACGATGCCGGACGACTTCCATTCGACCAGCAGCACAACCGGGGTCAGGATCACGGTGAGCAGCACCATCGCGAGGCCCATGCCGTCCAGGCCGAGGGCCCACGAGGCGCCGAAGGAGCGCACCCACGGCACCTGCACGGCGAGGTCGACCCCCGCGGAGTACATGCCGGCGATGCCGGCGCCCAGGCCGAGCGTGAGCAGGGCGAAGCCCATGCCCAGCCACTTGGACGCCTCCCTCATCGGCAGCAGGAGCAGAAGGCCTCCGACGAGGGGCACGAGCCCAAGGACGGTGAGCCAGGGGAATGTCATGGCGAAAAGCTCCTAACTCAGGCCAGGTGGGTGAGGATCAGGACGACGCCGACCAGGACGACGCCGGCGACCATGGTGAGCGCGTACGTGCGAGCGAAGCCGGTCTGAAGCTTCCGCACCTGCGTCGAGAGACCGCCGAACGCGTACGCCGACGAGTCGACCGCCTTGTCCAGGCCGTTGTGGTCGAACGTCGCGACGCCCCGGGCGACCGCCCCGGTCGGCTGGACGACGAAGATGTCGTTGATGGCGTCCGCGAAGAGGTCGTTGCGTCCCGTGATCGTGATCGGGTTCGAACTGGCCGGGGCGGTCGTCGGGACGCTGCGGCGTCCGAAGAGCGCCCAGCCCAGGGCCACGCCCGCGAGCACGACGACGATCGTGAGCAGCCCGATGGGCGTCGGGATCCACGAGACCTCGTGCGGGTGATTGCCCGCCGCGGGCTCGAGCCAACCCTGGATCCAGCCGTTCATCACCGCGCCGGCGATGATCGACAGGAGTGCGAGGACGATCAGCGGCACCGTCATGACCTTCGGCGACTCGTGCGGATGGACGCCGGGCTCCCAGCGCTCCTGCCCGAAGAAGGTCATGAACATGAGGCGCGTCATGTAGAACGCCGTCACGCCCGCGCCGAGCAACGCGCAGACGCCCGCGATGAGGTTGGCGTGGAAGGCCGCCTCGATGATGTGGTCCTTGCTGAAGTAGCCGGCGAGCGGCGGGATGCCGATGATCGCCAGGTAGCCCATCAGGAACGTGTAGAAGGTGTACGGCATCGCCTTGCGCAGCGCTCCGTAGTGGCGCATGTTCACGTCGTCGTTCATGCCGTGCATGACCGAGCCGGCGCCGAGGAACATGTTCGCCTTGAACGCGCCGTGGGTCAGCAGGTGGAAGATCGCGAACGCGTACCCGGCCGGGCCGATGCCCGCGGCCAGCATCATGTAGCCGATCTGGCTCATGGTGGAGCCGGCCAGCACCTTCTTGATGTCGTCCTTGCTGCACCCGATCCACGCGCCGAACAGCAGCGTGACCGTTCCGACGATCACCACGGCCATCTGCGCGACCGGGCTGGCCTCGAAGATCGCGTGGCTCCGGACGACCAGGTAGACGCCCGCCGTGACCATCGTCGCCGCGTGGATGAGGGCCGACACGGGCGTCGGGCCCTCCATGGCGTCCAACAGCCATGCCTGCAGGGGCACCTGCGCGGACTTACCGCACGCCCCCACCAGCAAGAAGATGCCGATCAGGGTGGCCCACATGGGCTCCAGCGCGGCCGCCCCGGCGGCCACGTCGACGAACCGGACCGAGCCGAACATCGCCAGCATCGACGAGATCGCCAGCACCATGCCGACGTCGCCGATGCGGTTCATCACGAAGGCCTTCACGCCGGCGGCGGCCGCGGACGGACGCTCCTGCCAGAAGCTGATGAGCAGGTAGGACGCCAGGCCCACGCCCTCCCAGCCGACGAAGAGGATCAGGTAGCTGTCCGCGAGGATGAGCGTCAGCATCGCGGCGACGAACAGGTTCAGGTAGGCGAAGAACCGGCGCCGGCGCGGGTCGTGCGCCATGTAGCCGATCGAGTAGATGTGGATCAGGCCGCCCACGCCGGTGATCAGCAGGACGAACACGATCGACAGCGGGTCGACCAGGAGGCCGACCGGGAAGCTCCACGCACCCACCGAGAACCAGTCGTACAGGTGCGACTCGACCACGCGCTCGGTGACAGGACGCCCCCACATCTCCGCGAAGAGGCACGCGCCGACCGCGAAGGAGAACCAGATGGCCGCGACGGCCAGGTAGTGGCCCCAGGCGTCCAGCATGCGCCCGCCGATCAGCAGGATCGCGGCGACGAGGAGCGGGGCCGCGATCATCCACCAGGCGTTGGCGAACATCCCGGTGCCAGCCACCGGATGGATCGTCTCGAGAAGAAACACGCCCGCCCCCTCAGAGCTTCAGCAGGTTGGCGTCGTCGACCGAGGTCGTCCGGCGCGTCTTGTAGACCATGACGATGATCGCGAGGCCGACCACGACCTCGGCCGCCGCCACGACCATGACGAAGAAGGCGGCCACCTGGCCGTCCAGGTTGCCGTGCATCTGGGCGAACGCCGCGAACGCGAGGTTCGCCGAGTTCAGCATCAACTCGACGCACATGAACGCGATCAGGGCGTTGCGCCGGGTCAGCACGCCGACCGAGCCGATCGAGAAGAGGATCGCGGCGAGGATCAGGAAGTTCTCGGGGTTCACCGCGCGCTCCCCTCGCCCGTACGACGGCTCCGCGCCGTCCGAAGGCTGCTCATTCGTCGTCCTCCTTGTCGATGTCGCGCTGCGCCTCGATGGCCCGGAAGTTCTCCTCCGCGCCGGCGAGGTCGGCGGCGTCCAACGCCGCGCCGCGGATGACCAGCGTCCGGCTGACCGACCTCTCGGCCACCGAGCCGTCCGGCAGGAGCGCCGGGGCGCCGATCGAGTTGTTGGTCGCGAAGACGCCCGAGCTCGGCAGCGTTCCCGGGTGCTCGCCGCGCTCGGCGTAGGCGCGCATGCGCTCGTCCGAGAGGACGCGCTGGCCGGCCTTCGGGGTGACCCGCGTGTGGTGGGCCAGCACCATCGCGCCGACGGCCGCGGTGATCAGCAGGGCGGCGGTGAGCTCGAAGACGAACATGTACCGGACGAACAGGACACCCGCGAGCGACGGCACGTTGCCGCCCTCGGCGGCGTTCGCCGCGTCCATGCCCACCGGAGGCTGCGTGACGGCCCCGCCGATCGCGTAGATGAGCAGGGCGGCCAGCGCCACGGCGATGATGATGCCCAGGATGCGCTGGCCGTGGATGGTCTCGACCGCCGAGTCGGGCTTGTCGACGCCGACCAGCATCAGCACGAACAGGAACAGCATCATGATCGCGCCGGTGTAGACGATGATCTGCACGACGAACAGGAACGGACCGTCGAGCGCCGCGTACAGCACGGCCAGGTTGATCATCACGACGACCATCGACAACACGGAGTGCACGGCCTTGCGGAAGAGGACGAGCCCGAGCGCGCCCAGCACCATGAGCGGCGCGCAGATCCAGAAGGTCACCTCCGTCCCGGTCACGAGCGGGATGAGTGCGGGGTTCATTTCTTCGCTCCCTCGTCGACGGTGCCCGTGCGGGTGTCGGCCGTGCCCGTCGTGGGCAGCCCCAGGAAGTACTCGCGCTCGTCGTTGCCGAGTCGGCGCGCGTGCGGGGGCTCCTCCATGCCGGGCAGCAGGGGCGCCAGCAGCCGGTCCTTCGTGTAGATCATCTTCTCGCGGGTCACGTCGGCCAGCTTGAAGTCGTTGGTCATCGTCAGGGCGCGCGTCGGGCACGCCTCGATGCACAGGCCGCACAGGATGCAGCGCAGGTAGTTGATCTGGTAGACGCGGCCGTAGCGCTCGCCCGGGGAGTAGCGATCCTCCTCGGTGTTGTCGGCGCCCTCGACGTAGATCGCGTCCGCGGGGCACGCCCACGCGCACAACTCGCAGCCGACGCACTTCTCCAAGCCGTCCGGCCAGCGGTTCAGCTGGTGGCGGCCGTGGAAGCGGGGCGCCGTGACCTTCTCCTTGCCCTTCTCGGGGTAGCCCTGGGTGAAGGTGGGCCGGAAGATGGTTCGCAGCGTGACGCCGAACCCGGCCCAGGCATCGAAGATTCCCACTATCGCTCCTCCTCCGTGACGACCGCCCGGCGGGGCCGGTCAGGGTCGGTTTCCTCGGACGCCTCGTCGGCCGAGCTCGGCACGACGTCGGCGAACTCCGGCAGCACCTGCCCCGGCATGGGCGGCACCGGGTAGCCGCCGGCGAAGGCGTCGAAGTGGAGCGATTCCACCTCGGCCTCGGGTGGCTCCTCCGCCCCCAGGAACCAGACCGCGACCACGATCAGGCCCAGCACCGCCAGCAACCCGATCATCACCATCGGGCTCATCAGGCCCGCGTTGGTGAGGCCGCGGACGATCGAGATCATGATCACCCACAGCAGGGAGATCGGGATCATCCACTTCCAGCCGAGATCCATGAACTGGTCGTAGCGGAGGCGGGGCAGCGTGCCGCGCAGCCACACGAACACCGAGATCAGCAACTGCACCTTGATGACGAACCACAGCAGGCCCCAGTACCCGAAGTCGACCGAGAAGCCGAGCAGGTTGGCCAGCGGCTCGAACGGCCAGATCGCGTGGTAGCCGCCGAAGAACAGCGTGGTCGCGATCGCGGAGACGGTGGCCATGTTGATGTACTCGGCCAGGAAGAAGATCGCGTACCGGAAGCCCGTGTACTCGGTCAGGTGACCGGAGACCAGCTCCGACTCGCACTCGGGCAGGTCGAACGGGGCGCGGTTCGTCTCGCCGACCATCGAGATCAGGTAGATCACGCACGAGGGCAGCAGCAGGAAAAAGTACCAGCCGTTCAGCCCGATGGCCCCGACGAACGGGAGCGCCCGGCCCTGGGCCTCGACGATCTCCGACGTCGACATCGACCCCGAGTAGAGGATCACCGCGACGTAGCTGAGGCCCATCGAGATCTCGTAGCTGATCATCTGCGCCGAGCTGCGCAGCGCGCCGAGCAGCGAGTACGGCGAATTCGACGACCAACCGGCCAGCACGAAGCCGTACACGGCGACGGACGCCGCGGCGAGCAGGACCAGCGCCGACACCGGCAGGTCGGTGACCTGCAGCCGGGTCTGGACGCCGAACATGTTCACCTCACCCGCCAGCGGGATCACCGACCAGGCGGTGAATGCCGCGACGCCGGCGATGAGCGGGGCGATCGAGAACAGGAACTTGTCGACCATGCCCGGCGCGAAGTCCTCTTTGAACATCAACTTGAGGCCGTCGCCGAGGGCCTGGCCCAGGCCGCCCAGCCACGTCGGGTTCATGATCGGGCCGAGGCGATGCTGCATCTTGCCGACGAGGCGTCGCTCGTACCACACGTTGAAGATCGTCCAGGTCAGCAGCAGGACGACCACCCCGATGACCTTGATCAGAACAATCCACCACGGGTCGTTCATGACGAGGGGAACCGTGTTGTTCATGCCACACCTCCAGGTGTCACCGTCACGGAATCACCAGGCAGGACGGCGAGCTCGCCAAGTCCGCCGGACCAGATGTTGCCGGGGAGCCACACGGTGTCGTCGACCATGCCCTCCTCGATCACGAGCGGCAGCGCCGCGGCGCGGCGCGACGACGAGACCGTCACGTCCTCGCCGGCCACCAGGCCGAGCCTCTCGGCCGTCGCCGGGCTCACCCGCGCGACCGCCGGCTTGGCCGTCGCCCGCAGCGCCGGGGCGCCGTCGTTGCCCGCCGAGCCGTCGATGAGCTGACGCCAGCTCGCCACGACCAGGCCCTCGGCGGACGGGGCCGGCGACCCGGCCTTCTTCCAGCCGAAGCCGTGCCGCAGGGCATCCGGGGAGGCCACCGACGGGCGGGGCGCAGCCGCGCCGTCCCAGCCGGTCAGCTCGCCGAACTCCGCCCGGGCCTGCTTGGCCAGCCGGACGCCCAGGTCGACGCCCAGCGCGTCCGCGAGCGCCGCGAGCACCCGCAGGTCGGTCATCGGGGACACGCCCTGCTTGACGACCCGGTTCACGCGGCCCGCCCGATGCTCCCAGTTCAGGAAGGTGCCGGCCTGCTCCTCGACCAACGCCGCCGGGAAGACCACGTCGGCCCGCTCGGTCACCTCGCTGGCGCGCTGCTCGATCGACACGACGAACCCGGCCTTCTCCAGCCCCTGACGCGCAGCCTGCGCGTCGGCGAAGTCGGTCGGCTGGACGCCGGCCACGACCAGCGCCTTCAACTCCCCGGACGCCGCCGCGGCGAGCATGCCGTCGGCGTCCAGCCCCGTGGCGACGGGCAGCCCGTCGATCCCCCACGCGGCCTGCACGTCGATCCGCGCCGCCGTGTCGGCGACCGGACGCCCGCCCGGCAGCAGGTTCGGCAGGCACCCGGCCTCGATCGCGCCGCGGTCGCCCGCGCGCCGCGGGATCCAGGCGAGCCGCGCGCCGGAGCGCTCGGCGGCGTCCAGGGCGGCCAGCAGCAGCCCGGGGACCGCGGCGGCCCGCTCCCCCACGAGGAGGACGGTCTCGGCGTCCAGCTCCAGCCCGGCGAGGGCGTCGGTCTCGCGGCCCGGGACGCTCGCGATCAGCTCGGCGCCCAGCTTGCGCGCGCCGTTGGACAGGTAGGGAGCGATGGTGGTGACCTTCGTCCCGCTCTTGCGGACGCCCTTGCGCAGCCGCAGGAAGACGATCGGGCTCTCCTCCTCGGGCTCGAACGCGACGCAGACGACCTTCTTCGCGCCGCCGAGCTCGGTGTAGGTGACCCCGTCGCCGACCTGCTTGCCCGCGACGGCATGCGCCAGGAAGTCGGCCTCCTCGACGCTGTGGACGCGCGAGCGGAAGTCGATGTTGTTCGTCCCGAGCACCGCCCGGGCGAACTTTGAGTAGCCGTAGGCGTTCTCGAGCGTGAGGCGTCCGCCCGTCAGGACGCCCGCCGCGCTGCCCGCCGCCTTCAGGCCGGCGACGGCCGCGTCGATGGCCTCGGGCCACGACGCGACGCGCAACTCGCCGCCCTCGCGCACCAGCGGCCGGGTGATCCGGTCGTCGCCGCGCCCGTAGTAGAAGGCGAAGCGGCCGCGGTCGCAGTTCCACTCCTCGTTGACCTCGGGCCGGTCGCCGCCGAGGCGGCGCCGCACCTTGTAGTGCCGGTGATCGGTGCGCAGCTCGCAGCCGGCCGCGCAGTGCTCGCAGGTCGTCGTCGTCGACACCAGGTCGAACGGGCGGCTCTGGAAGCGGTAGTCGGCGCTGGTCAGCGCGCCCACCGGGCAGATCTGGATGACGTTGCCCGAGAAGTAGGAGTCGTACGGATGGTCCTCGTAGAAGCCCACCTGCTGCAGGGCACCGCGCTCGACGAGCGCGATGAACGGGTCGCCGGAGATCTGCTCGGAGAACCGGGTGCATCGCGCGCACAGCACGCAGCGCTCACGGTCGAGCAGCACCTGGGCCGACAGCGAGACCGGCTTCGGGTAGGTCCGCTTGACGCCGAGGTAACGGCTCTCGCCCCACCCGTGCGACATCGACTGGTTCTGCAGCGGGCACTCGCCGCCCTTGTCGCAGATCGGGCAGTCGAGAGGGTGGTTGATGAGCAGCAGCTCCAGCATCCCCTCCTGCGCACGCTTGGCGACATCGGAGGAGAGCTGGGTCTTGATGTGCATGTTCGGCGCGCATTCCAGCGTGCAGGACGCCTGCGGCTTCGGCATGCCTCGGCCGTTGCCGGCGTCGGGAACCTCGACCAGGCACTGGCGGCAGGCGCCGACCGGGTCGAGCAGCGGGTGGTCGCAGAAGCGCGGGATCGCGACGCCGATCATCTCCGCGGCGCGGATGGCCAGCGTGCCCTTGGGCACCTGCACCTCGATCCCGTCGATGAAGACGCTGATCAGGTCGGGCTTCTTGACGCCGGCCTCCGCCTTCGTGTCGACGCTCATGCCAGGCCTCCTTCGTGCACGGGCTCAGCGGCGCCGTCGCCCGGGTTCGAGTCCCGTTCGGGGTACTCGGCGGGCGGGGTCCGCGGGGTGAACAGGGCGCTCTTCTCGTAGGGGAACAGCTCCCAGGCGGGCGTGCCGTACCCCTGCTCGAACTCCTCACGGAAGTGTTTGACCGCCGAGGTGACGCAGGCGACCGCGCCGTCGGCGAGCGCGCAGAACGAGCGGCCGCCGATGCTGGTGCAGATGTCGAGCAGCTTGTCGACGTCGCCCTCGACGGCCTCGCCCGCCTCGAACTTCTTCAGCAGCTGCACGAGCCACCACGAGCCCTCGCGGCACGGCGTGCACTTGCCGCAACTCTCGTGCTTGTAGAACTCGACCCACCGCAACGTGGTCCGGACGACCGAGACGGTCTCGTCGAAGATCTGCAGGGCCTTGGTGCCCAGCATCGTGCCCGCGCCCGCCATGCCCTCGTAGTCGAGAGGAAGGTCGAGGTCGTCGCCCGTCAGGATCGGCGTCGAGCTTCCCCCCGGCGTCCAGAACTTCAACCGATGACCGTTGCGGACGCCGCCGGCCAGTTCCAGCAGCTCGCGGAGCGTGACGCCGAGCGGCGCCTCGAACTGGCCCGGCCGGACGACGTGGCCCGACAGCGAGTAGATCGTGAAGCCCTTGCTCTTCTCGGTGCCCATGCTCTGGAACCAGGCCGCACCGTGGTCGATGATGGCCGGCACCGACGAGATCGACTCGACGTTGTTGATCACCGTGGGGCACGCGTAGAGGCCCGCGACAGCCGGGAACGGAGGACGCAGGCGCGGCTGGCCGCGGCGTCCTTCGAGCGAATCGAGCAGCGCCGTCTCCTCGCCACAGATGTACGCCCCGGCGCCCGCGTGGACGACGACCTCCAGGTCGTAGCCCGAGCCCAGGATGTTCTTGCCGATGTAGCCCGCCGAGTACGCCTCGCGCACCGCCTGCTGCAGCCGTCGGATCACGTGCAGCACCTCGCCGCGCACGTAGATGAACGCGTAGCGGCAGCCGATCGCGTAGCTGGAGATGATGACGCCCTCGACCAGCGTGTGCGGGGACGCCATCAGCAGCGGCATGTCCTTGCACGTGCCCGGCTCCGACTCGTCGGCGTTGACCACGAGGTACTTCGGGTTCGGGTTGTCCTTCGGGACGAAGCTCCACTTCATGCCCGTCGGGAAGCCCGCGCCGCCGCGTCCGCGGAGGCCGGAATCCTTCACCGTGCCCAGCACGTCGGCCGCCGGCTGGGCCAGCGCCTTACGCAGCGCGCGGTAGCCGCCGCGCCGCTCGTAGTTGGCGATCTTCCAGGCCCGCTCGTCGCCCCAGTTCGCGCTGAGGACGGGGGTCAACACGTCGGTCACTTCGCACCATCCTGAGGCTCGTCCGCCGTCACCGGCGGCGGGATGTCAGGGGCCTTCCAGCCCCGGGAACGCGCGATCTCCAGGCCCAGCAGGGACGCCTCCCCTGCGGTCGGACCCTCGTCGGCGCGGCCGTCGGGGAACCCGGCGAGCACGCGCTCGGCCTCGCGCCACGACGTGATGGTCGCGCCGCGGGTGGCGTGCACCTCCTGGCCGGACGCCAGATCGTCCAGCAGTTGGTCGGCCTTCTCGGGGGTCATGTTGTCCATGAACTCCCAGTTGACCATCATCACCGGGGCGAAGTCGCAGGCGGCGTTGCACTCGAGCCGCTCCAGGGAGAACTCGCCGTCGGGCGTCGTCTCGCCTTCGTGGATGCCGAGCTTCTCCTCCACCTGCTGCAGCAGGTAGTCGCCGCCCATCACGGCGCACAGCGCCGTGGTGCAGACGCCGACGTGGTGCCGGCCGGCCGGACGCCTCTTGTACATGGTGTAGAACGTCGCGACGCCCGCCACCTGGGCGGTCGTGATGCCGAGCACCTCGGCGCACGCCTCGATGCCCTTCGGCGAGATGCGGCCGTCCACGCTCTGCAGCAGGTGCAGCATCGGGAGCAGCGCCGAGCGGCCGTTCGGGTAGCGCGCCGCCAGCTGGCGCATCTCGTCGTACGTCGTCTCGTCGATGCTCGTCTCGGTGTCGCTGTAATCGACGCCCCCCGATTCGGGGAAGAACGACTCGAACTCGTGGCCCATCGGGCCGTGAGCGCTGTTGTCGGGATGGCTCACCGGTCAACACCTCCCATGACGGGGTCGAGCGAGCCGACGGCGACCACCACATCGGAGATCATCCCGCCCTCGCACTGGATCGGAACGGACTGGAGGTTGTTGAAGCCTGGGTCGCGCATGTGCGCGCGGTAGGGCCGCGTCCCCCCGTCGGAGACGACGTGGCAACCGAGTTCGCCCTTGGGCGACTCGATCGGTACGTAGGCCTGACCGGCCGGCACCCGGAAGCCCTCGGTGACGGTCTTGAAGTGGTGGATCAGCGCCTCCATGGACTCGCCCATGATGTGCTTGATGTGCTCGTGGCTGTTGCCCTGGCCGTCGGGCCCGATGGCCAGGTCGGCGGGCCAGGCGATCTTCGGGTCGTCGACCCGCGTCGGCTGCCCCACGGACGCCTCCAGCCGGTCGGCGCACTGCTTGACGATGTGCAGCGACTGCCACATCTCCTCGAGCCGGACGCGGAACCGCGCGTAGCCGTCGCTGGAGGCCCAACCGTCTTCCGGCTTCCACGCGATCGACTCGAAGTCGTAGGTCTCGTACCCGCAGTAAGGCTGCTGCTTGCGGAGGTCCCAGTTGAAACCGGTCGAGCGGAGCACCGGCCCCGTGACGCCCATCGCCAGGCAGGCGGCCAGGCTCTGGTAGCCGACGCCCATCATGCGGACCTTGAAGATGGGGTTCTCGTTGCAGAACGCCGCGTACTCCGGGAGGTGCTTCTCGAGCCAGTCGATGACCGAGCGCAACTGCGTCAGGCCGGTCTCGGGCAGATCGTTCGCGACGCCGCCGGGCCGGATGTAGGCGTGGTTCATGCGCAGCCCGGTCACGGCCTCGAAGAAGTCGAGGATGACCTCGCGCTCGCGGAAGCCGATCGTCATGACCGTCAGGGCGCCGATCTCCATGCCGCCGGTCCCGATCGCGACCAGGTGCGACGCGATGCGACACAGCTCCATCATCAGGACGCGGATGGTCTGGGCCCGCTCGGGAATCTGATCCTCGATGCCGAGGAGGCGCTCGACGCTCATGCAGTAGGCGGCCTCGTTGAACAGGGGCGCCACGTAGTCCATGCGGGTCACGAACGTGGTGCCCTGCACCCACGTCCGGTACTCCATGTTCTTCTCGATGCCGGTGTGCAGGAAGCCGATGCCCGGGCGGATCGACTTCACCGTCTCGCCGTCACATTCGAGGATCAGACGCATGACGCCGTGCGTCGACGGGTGCTGCGGTCCCATGTTGATGACGAGCGTCTCGTCCTCACGGTCGGCCTGCTCGCGCGCGATCTCGTCCCAGTCGCCGCCCATGGCGGTGTAGACACGGTCGGCGACCTGCTCCTCGCCGGGTGCTGCGTAGAAGTCGTGCTCCGTGGCGCTCATCGGTAGTTCCTCCGCTGGTCGGGGGGCGGGACGACCGCGCCCTTGTACTCGACGGGAATGCCGCCCAGCGGGTAATCCTTCCGCTGGGGGTGCCCGTACCAGTCGTCGGGCATCAGGATGCGGGTGAGGTTCGGGTGACCGTCGAAGATGACGCCGAACATGTCCCACGTCTCCCGCTCGTGCCAGTCGGCGGCCGGGTAGACCCCGACGACCGACGGGACGTGCGCGTCGCCGTCGGGCGCCGACGTCTCGACGCGGAGCCGCCGGTTGTGCGTCATCGACTGCAGGTGGTACACGACGTGCAGCTCGGAGCCGGCCTCGTGCGGGTAGTGGACGCCCGAGACGCTCGCGCACAGCTCGAAGCGCAGGTGGGCGTCGTCGCGGAGGGCCTGCATCGCCTCGAGCAGCTTCTCCCGCGGCACGAAGAACGTCAGCTCGCCCCGGTCGAGGACGACGCGGTCGAACGGGTTCGGCACCAGCTTCTCCAGCCGGTCGCGCACCGCCTCCTGCCACGAGCCCGACGGCAGCGGCTCGCCGACGGGGAACTCGACCGTCCGCACGATCTCGCCGTAGCCCGACGTGTCGGGCGACCCGTCGGACCACATGCCCCGACGCGTCGTGATGACCTGCGGCCCCTCCTGGCGGGCCAACTGGGCCGCGGTGGAGTCGTCGGCCTGCGCGTCCTCCCGCTCGACGCCCGCCGCGGGCGCCGAGCCCGTCTCCTCCGACTTCTCGGGCGGGGCGGTGTCGACCGGCTTGGGCTTCTCGTCGCCCGCGAAATCGGGCTTGGCGCCCGGACGGCCCGGGGCGGCCTGCGCCTCGTCCTTCGCGGCCTGGGGGTCGCCCCCGATGCCCGGCTTGGCTTCGCTCATCGCATGAGCCCCTTCATCTCGAGGGTCGACGGCGCGACGAGCGCGTCGGCCTCGGCCTGCTCGCGCAGCTTGTCGCGGTGCTTGCCCATCGGATCCTTCAGGACCATCTCACGCAGCTTGAACATGCCGTCGATCAGCATGTCGGGCCGCGGCGGGCACCCCGGGACGTAGATGTCGACCGGCACGATGTGGTCGCCGCCCTGCACGATCGCGTAGTTGTTGAACATGCCGCCGGAGCTGGCGCACACGCCCATCGCCATGACCCACTTGGGGTTCGGCATCTGGTCGTAGACCTGCCGCATCACCGGCGCGAACTTCTGGCTCACGCGGCCCGAGATGATCATGAGGTCGGCCTGACGCGGCGACGCGCGGAAGACCTCCTGCCCCCAGCGGCCGGCGTCGAAGCGCGGCGTGCCGAAGGCCATCATCTCGATCGCGCAGCACGCGATGCCGAAGGTGGCCGGCCAGAACGACGTGCGCCGCATCCAGCCCGCGACGGCCTCGACCGTCGTCAGCAGGACGCCCTCGGGCACCTTGTCTTCGAGACCCATCTGTCTACCCCTCTCAGTCCCAGGTCATGCCGCCGCGGCGGTACTCGTAGAAGTACGCGATGCACAGCAGGAGCAGGAAGAACACCATCGCGAGCACCGTGAACAGCGGCAGCCGGTCGAACGCGACCGCCCACGGGTACAGGAACGCGATCTCGATGTCGAAGATGATGAACATCATCGCGGTGATGTAGTACTTCACCGGCACGCGCCCGCCGCCCACCGGCCGCGGCGTCGGGTCGATGCCGCACTCGTACGGCAGGTACTTCGTGTTGTTGTGGCGCTTCGGCCCGATGAAGAGCGAGGCGACCACCATCACCCCCAGCAGGACCGCTGAGAAGGCGAGCACTCCGAGGATCGGAACGTAGGGGCTCATCGCGTCCATCCCTTCTGGTGAGCACACATCATGCTGCAGGAACCACCTTCGTCGCAGCCGTAATCACCCGGTCCATCCAATCACCATTCTGGGTGTCGTAGAGGTGAGCGAGCAGTTTCATCGTGAACTTCATGAGCGTGGGCCTCGGGAGCCCGTACTCCGTACAGACGTGCATCACGCGGGGGTTGTTGATCAGCTTCACGAAGATCGTTCCCAGACGGAAGTATCCCCCCAGCGTGTCCTTCAGCGCGACGGGGTAATGCTGAAGCGCCTTCTCGGCCGACGGGCTCCCCGGCCCGCGGAAGTGGGCCTCGGCCACGGCGTCCGCGGCCAGTTCGGCCGACTCCATCGCGTAGGCGATTCCCTCGCCGTTGAACGGGGAGATCATGCCCCCCGAATCCCCCACCAGCAGCAGGCCGCGCGTGTAGAGGGGCTGCCTGTTGAAGCACATCGGCAGCGCCGCCCCGCGCACAGGCCCGACGGGGGTGCGGAACCCCCACTCGGGCGGCGTCGCGCCCAGCCACCGGCGC
The DNA here is from genome assembly GCF_039811905.1 of Nigerium sp. Taxonomy (NCBI): domain Bacteria; kingdom Bacillati; phylum Actinomycetota; class Actinomycetes; order Propionibacteriales; family Propionibacteriaceae; genus Nigerium; species Nigerium sp. Next base: position 20,646 of record NZ_JBDHZL010000009.1, read on the forward strand.
AGCATGTCGCGGTAGTCGACCTTGCCGAGGGCCGTCGCGCTCGTGGCGACGGTGCCGAGCCCGACGTTCACCAGCCCGTTGCCGAGCGGGAACGCCCACCCGTAGCCGGGCATGAGGTTCGATTCTTTGGGCTTGCCATCCCACAGTTCCAGCCACGAGTCGAGGTAGGGCTCGCGGTCGCGGGGGCTCTCGACGTAAGTGCGCACGGCGACGCCCATCGGACGGTCGTCGCGCTTGGTCAGGCCCATCGCCAGCCCGAGCCGGGAGCTGTTGCCGTCGGCGGCGACGACGAAGGGGGCGCGGAACTCGCGCCCGTCCTTGCACCGGACGCCGACGATGCGGTCGCTGTGGCGGTCGATGATCGGATCGGTCACGTTGGCCTGCTCGTACAGCCGGACGCCGCCCGCCTCGGCGTGTCGGGCCAACAACTCGTCGAACTCGGTGCGCGCGCGGGCGAGCCCGTAGGACGGGAACTCGGCCAGCTCGGGCCACGGGAGGATGAGTTCCCCCGTGGGGCCGCCGTGGACGCGCAGACCGTGATTGTGATGCCACCCGGCGGCCTCCGACGTGTCGATGCCCAGTCGGATCAGCTGCTTCGTGACGCGCGGCGTGAGGCCGTCGCCACAGATCTTGTCTCGGGGGAAGGACGCCTTTTCGAGGAGCGAGACCGCCAAACCCCGGTTGGCCAAGTAGCGAGCGGCCGTCGAGCCGCCCGGACCCGCCCCTACCACGATGACGTCGGACTCGGTGACCGGTCCCGGCCGTCCAGCCTGGGCGTCGGTCATCGCGCTCCTTCCGGTTGCGGATCCGCCCACCACGGGTGGATGCGGGGTCAGTCTAGGGAAAAAGCGCGCGAGTTTCCTCTCTTTCCAAGCCCGGCGCGATTCCTGCGGAAGGACGGCGCAGGACTAGGCTCTCGACCCGTGACCAAGCTGTTCCCAGGGCGCGCCTGGCACGCCCGCACCGTCGTGATCGACGACCCCGGCGCGTTGGATCGCTACCTCTCGGACGCCGCCGACGTCGCCTGGCTGCGCCAGGGTGACGGCGTCGTGGGCCTCGGGGTGGCCGACCAGGTCTCCGTCGGCGATCCCGCGGGGGCTCAGGCGTGGTGGAGCGAGTTCAGTGAGTCCATCGAGCACGAGACCGAGCTCGTCGGCGAGTGGGGGGTCGGGCCGCTCGCGTTCGCGTCGTTCGCCTTCGACCCCGCGGCGCCCGGCGCCCGCTCGGTCGCGATCGCCCCGCGCGTCATCATCGGACGCCGCGGCGACCTCTGCTGGGCGACGACCCTCGCGCCCGCCGACAGCGCTCCCCCGCCGTTGCCCCGGCCGGCCCCCGCACCCAGCGCCCCGGGCGCGATCTCGTACCCGCCCGATCAGGCCGAACGCGCCGCCTGGCTCGAGCGCGTCGCCCGCGCCGTCGAGCAACTCGCCCAGGGCGAGGCGCTCGACAAGGTCGTGCTGGCACGGGCGGTGGCCGCGCGTGCGGCCGAGCCCGTCGACCCGCGCTGGCTGGTCGGGCGGCTGGCGTCCAGCTACCCGTCGTGCTGGACGTACCACGTCGACGGCCTGGTGGGGGCCTCCCCCGAGCTGCTGGTGCGCTCGCGGGGCGGCCTCGCCTTGTCGCGCGTGCTGGCCGGCACGGTCGAGCGGCACCACGAGGAGGCCGACGACCTGCTCGCGGTCGCGCTGACCGAGTCGGCGAAGGACGTCGTCGAGCACGAGATCGCCGTGAAATCGGTCGCGGACGCCCTCGCGCCGGTCAGCTCGGGCATCAACGTCCCCGAGCAGCCGTTCGTCCTGCGTCTGCCGAACGTGATGCACCTGGCGTCCGACATCACGGCGGCGACGCTGCCGGGCGTGACCGCGCTCGACCTCATCGGCCGCCTCCACCCCAGCGCGGCGGTCTGCGGGACGCCGCGGGACGCGGCGCGCGCCACCATCTCCGAGCTGGAGGGCCTCGACCGGGGCCGCTACGCCGGACCGGTCGGCTGGGTCGACACCAACGGCGAGGGAGAGTGGGCCATCGCGCTGCGGTGCGGCCAGATCGGCGCCGATCCCCACGACATCACGCTGTTCGCCGGCTGCGGCATCGTCGCCGGCTCGGTGCCTGAGCGGGAGCTTTCCGAGACCGACGCCAAGCTCCAGCCCATGCGCGAGGCGCTCGGGGACGCCTGAGCCGCGGCCCGTCCTTCCCGTACGCCCCGGACGGGGGCGCTGCCCTCGGCGACCCGGCCCGGCGCCCGGACGCCGCCCGCGGGCGGCGTCCTCGTGATCGGGGGATCCGCGCTCAGCGGGTCGGCCGGCGGACCTTGATCTTCTCTCCCGCCCGCTGGGCCTTCTCGCGCTCGAGGGCCTCGCGCTCTTCTTTCGCCTGCTCCTGCATCTCCTCCATGTTGGCGCCGGAGCGCAGCAAGAAGTAGATGACCAGGGCGATCGCCAGCGACACCCACAGCGGGGCGCCGAGGATCAGCGGCGCGGTGACGGCCGCGACGACGTCCAGGCCCCGGAACAGGTTGAAGATCAGGCTGGGCTGGACGCCGCCGGCGTTCGTCGCCATCATCGGGCGGTTGTAGTCGACCTGCTTCGCCGTCTGCCAGCGCACGGCGCCCAGCAGCCCGGCGGCGCCCATGGCGATGGTGACCATCAGGGCGTCCGGGACCGTGCGGGTGGGGCCGCCGGTGAGCCCGAGCACGGCCGGGAACACCGCGACCGCCCACACCCACGCGATCAGCCCCGGCACGACGATGGTCGCGTTGCGGATCTGCGCCGTGGAGAACGGGAACGTGCGGGCCAGGCCGCCGGTGCGGCTCAGGACGCGCAGGCTGCCCAGGAACGGGATCAGGGCCGCGACCAGGGCCAACGCCGCGAGGAACGGCATGAAGAAGCCGAGGCCGAGGGCGTCCGCGGTGTACGGGACGAGCGCGGAGGCGGCCAGCCCCAGGAAGGGCTTCGGGAAGCGGACGAGCCGCTGGGCGTCGCGCCAGATCAGCGCCGTCGCACCGAGGCCCTTGCCGGACGTCGGCTTCACGTGCCCGCGCGCCACCGCCTCGCGCTCGACGAGGATGTCGCGGGCGAGGCCGAGGTCGAGCGCGAACATCGCGCCCTGCATGCCGCTCACCAGCGAGCCGCCGCTCAGCAGGCGGGCGCGTCGGATCAGGTTGAGCCGCCGGAACGTGAGGACGACGAACGCCAGGGTCACGACCACGCCGGCTGCCGCGACCGCCCAAGGCGCCTGCTCGGCCCACCCGGGCAGCGCGAGCGCGGCCACCCCCGCGGAGACCAGCACGAGCCAGACGACCACCGCGGTCGCGAGCGCCGCGACGATCCACTGCACGACCTGGACCGACCAGGTGCGCTCGGCGGTCTGCTCGAACGCGGCGTAGGCCATCAGGGCGGCGGAGAACGCCGCCGTGGCCAGCGTCCACGCGACGACCCCGGACGCCGGCAGCCCCGACAGCATCGTGATGAGCACGGCGATGGGCGCGGGCAGGAGGAAGGCCAGCAGGACGGCCGCACGGAGGCGTCCGCCGAGAAGACGGCTGCGCGAGACGGGGGCGTCCATGAGCCAGAAGCCCTCGGCCGCGGACGCGAGCACCGGGCCGAAGATGCGCGCCACCACGAGCGTCAGCGTGCCGACCGCGAACAGCAGCGCCCACGGCAGGAGGCCGCGGCTCGACTGGCAGGCGACGGTCGTGCATCCGGCGGCGCCGCGCTGGCTCGTCAGGACGAGGTTCACGACCATCGCGCCGATCACGGCCAGGCTGAAGATCATGAAGTAGGCGTCGCCGAGGACCTGCCCGATCGTCCGGGAGGCGCGGCCGTGACGCCAGGCCTGCATCAGCCGGTGCAGGGCGCGCTCGTCGGCCGGGTCGGTGTCGGCGTCGGGCAGGAAGTGGAAGTTCCAGTCGCGGTCGGCGTACTCGGCGTACGGACCCTGCGCGTCGCCCCCGGACGCCTGCGCCGCCGGCGTCGCCTCGGGGGCCGCCGTGGCCCCCTGCTGGCGGATCAGCTTGCGGGACTTCTTGCTCATTCGGCGTCCTCAGCCTCGAGTTCGGCCTCGTCGGCGGGCCGGCTCGGGCCGACCAGGCGCACGGTGCGCGTCGCGACCGTCTCGACCAGGTGCGGCTCGTGGCTCGCCATCACGATCGACAGGCCCCGCTGCCGCTCGGCCTTGAGACGCTCCGCGAGCCAGGCGACGCCCTCCACGTCGAGACGCTGCTCGGGCTCGTCGAGCACCAGCAGCTTGCGCGGCCGGACGAACGCCGTGGCCAGCGCGAGGCGCCGCCGCTGGCCGGAGCTCAGCGTGCCCGGCAGCTGCCCCGACTGCGGGACGAGCTGGACCTCCTCGAGCACCTCGTCGACCGCCCTCTCGGGGTCGGGGATGCCGTGCGCGCGGGCCAGCAGGTCGAGGTGCTCGACGACGGAGAGGTCGGGGAAGAAGTCGAGATCGTCGATGACGGTCGCGATGCCCGCCCGGATCTCGGGGTTCGACTCGCTCATGCGGATGCCCTCGAACTCGACGCGCCCCTCGTCGGGACGGTCGGCGCCGATCAGCATGCGCAGGATGGTCGACTTGCCGGCGCCGTTGCGCCCGGTGAGCGCGATCGCCTCCCCGGGGAAGACCTCGAGGCTGAAGTTGTCGACGATCGTGACCGGCCCGAAGGACTTACGGATCTTGGACGCGGTGAGCACCGGTGTGCGTTTGGCCATGATGCTCATTCTCCCCCACGATCAAGGACGCCGCCTGCGCGGCTCACGCGCCGCCCGGGCGGGACGCTGAAAATGCCCGCTGACTCGTGGAAAGATGACCGGGTGACGAAGAAGGATGCCCGCGCCACCCTCGCCAAACGCCGCGCCGATGTCGCGGCGATGTTCGACGGCGTGGCCCCCCGCTACGACCTCATGAACGACGTCATGACGGGCGGGGTCATGCGGTGGTGGCGGCACGAGGCGCTCCGGGCGATCGATCCGCGGCCCGGCGAGCGCATCCTCGACCTCGCGGCGGGCACCGGCGCGTCGTCGCGTCCGTTCGAGCGCGCGGGCGCGCTCGTCGTGTCGGCCGACCTGTCGCTCGGCATGCTGCAGGAGGGCCGGCGCCGGGCGCCGGACCTGCATTTCGTCAACGCGGACGCCCTCCACCTCCCCTTCGCCGACGGGGCCTTCGACGCGGTCACGATCAGCTACGGGCTGCGCAACGTCGAAGACACCCTGGCCGCGCTGGCCGAGATGCGCCGGGTGACGCGTCCGGGCGGGCGCGTCGTCATCAACGAGGTCTCCACGCCCACGTGGGGGCCGTTCCGGGCGCTGTACCGCCGCGTCATCGTGCCGGCACTGCCGACGATGTCGGACCTGCTGTCGTCGAACCCGGGCGCCTACGACTACCTGGCGGAATCGACGCTCGCGTGGCCCGACCAGCGGCGGCTCGCCGACCTGATGGTCGAGGCGGGCTGGCGTCACGTGGAATGGAAGAACCTCAGCGGCGGCATGGTCGCGCTGCACCGGGGGATCGCCTGAGCCGATGCCGGAACGCCTGTTTGTTCTGGACGCCTACGCCGCCCGAAGCTGCCCGCTGAAGACGGTCAACGCGTTCAACCCCACCCTCGGCACGCCGCCCCGCCCCGAGAGCGCGCCGCCCCCGTTCTTCCACGACGCCGACGGCATCGAAGCGGAGATCTGCTCGCGGCTGCTGGCGTCCACCCCGGACGCGGTCGATCTGCGCGTCCTGAGCGACGATCCGGTCGCCGAGCAGGAGGCCGCGACCCTCGCCGCGCTGCGGGCGCGGCGTCCGCTGGTGATCGGTGCGTTGCTGCCGCGCGACTGGGCGTCCCATCGCAGCGGACGCCCGTCGGCCCTGCTGCTGGCCCCCGACGGGTCGGGGTACTGGCCGGTGCAGATCAAGTTCCACAAGGTGATGGAGACGCGGCCGGTCGAGGACGCCACCCTGCGCTACTCCAGGCTCGGCGACCCGCGGACCGTCCACGAGCGCCCCGGGCGCAGCTTCCGCTGGGGGCAGCGCGTGAAGGCCGCGCTGCAACTCGCGCACTACTGGCGGCTGCTGGAGGCGTCCGGGCAGGCGGCGGCCCAGCCGTGGGGCGGGCTGGTCGGCCTGGAGCAGCTGCCGGAGGCCGACGGGCCGCACGGGCAGCCCGAGCCGGTGATCACCTGGCTCGACCTCGGGCTGCCGGTGGTCGCGCCGAACCCGGCGACCGTCCCCGAGCCGGAGGCGGCGCCGCGCATCTCGACGTTGGAGCGGTACGACGAGGAGCATGCGTTCCGCGTCCGGCTGGCGACGTCGTCGCTGGCCGCGACCGGGCCGAAGGCCCTGCTCACGCCCATCGTGAACCGCGAATGCGCCTACTGCGTGTGGCAGCCCTACTGCGTGAGCCAACTGGACGCCGACGATCTCAGCCTGCGCATCAGCAAGGCTCCCCTGGACGTCTACGAGGTCGCCGTGCTGCGCGAGCTCGGCGTCACGAGCGTCGGCGACCTCGCGAAGGCGGATATCGACGCCATCAAGGACGCCTACCTCCCCCGCGTCAGCCACCGGCTGGGCGGAGAGCAGCGCCTCCGCCTCGCGCAGCACCGCGCCCGGCTGATCGTGGAGGGCGTGGAGTTGGAGCGGCAGACGTCCGGGCCGATCGGCCTGCCGCGGCACGCGCTCGAGATCGACCTCGACATCGAGACGTCCGCCGACGACCGGGTCTACCTGTGGGGCTTCTTCGTCGACGACCACGACACGGGCCGACGCTACTACCAGCACTTCTCGGCGTTCACGGACCTCGACCGCGCCGCCGAGCGGGCGCTGGCCGCCGAGGCGATGACGTGGCTGCGCAACCTTGTCGCCGGGCGCGACGCGGCGGTGTACCACTACTCCGACTACGAGGTCGTCCGGCTGACGCGGCTCGCCAACGCCGGCCGCGGGCACGGGTCGGACCCGAGGACGGCGTCCGGGAAGGCGCTGGCCTGGGGCCGCGACTTCGCCGCCGAGGCGTTCGTGGACCTGTTCACCGTGGTCAAGCGCAACTTCTTCGGCGCCAACGGGCTGGGCCTGAAGGTCGTCGTGACCGCGATGACGTCGTTCGCCTGGCGCGACGAGGACCCGTCGGGCCTCAACTCCCAGTCGTGGTTCCACGAGGCGGTGCACGCCGGCGACGACGGCGTCCGGGAGGCCGCCAGGCGGCGGCTGCTGGACTACAACGAGGACGACGTCCGGGCGACCTGGCACCTGCGCGCGTGGCTGCGGACGCTCACCTGAGCTGTTCGCTCACGTGAGCCGTTCGCTCACCTGAGCTGCTTGAGCGCCGACATGATCGCCTGCCACACCTGGTAGCCGCCCAGCACCACGAACAGCACGGTGCAGATGCCGAGCAGGATGTTCTGGATCACGTTGTTGCGCCAGCGGGTCGGGATGCGGCGGCCGTTCAGCAGGCCCAGGTTGGTGAGGGCCATGAACGGCATGAACAGCGACCCGAGGACGCCGTAGAGCAGGATCAGCAGGATCGGCGTCGAGAAGCCCAGCATGTTCTGCACGACGAGGAAGACCATCGGCGGGAACGTGAGCCACAGGATGTACCACTTGAAGTAGCGGCCGCCGACGCGCGTGTCGGGGTGGTCGCTGTCGAGGCCCTTCATGTTGCCGACGAAGTCGGCGAACATCAGGGAGACGCCGTTCCAGACGCCGATGAGCGAGCTGAACGCCGCGGCCCAGAACCCGACGAGGAACGCCTTGCCGATGACCGCCCCGTAGCGCGCCTCCAGGACGCCGCCGAGGTCGAGCAGCCCCTCGTCGTTCGCCCCGAGCGTGACGCCGGCCGCCCGGACGACCTCGGCGCCGACGATGAGCATCGAGATCACGAAGATGCCGGTCATGACGTAGGCCATCGTGTTGTCGAGCTTCATGACCCGCATCCACTTCGGCGTGTACCAGCCCTTCTCGCGCAGCCAGTAGCCGTACGCCGCGAGCGTGATCGTGCCGCCGACGCCGCCCGCGATCGCGAGCGTGTAGAACATGCCGCCCTCGGGGATGCGCGGGACGAGGCCGTTGATCATCTCGGGCACGTTCGGCAGCGCGATCGCGGCCAGGATCACGACGACGACGAACATGATGCCCACGAGGGCGGCGGTGATCTTCTCGAAGACCGCGTAGTGGTTGAACCACACGAGCACGAACCCGAGCAGGCCCATGATCACCGCCCACACCGTCAGCGGCACGCCCGGGAACAGCGCCGCGAGCGGCAGCGCCGACGACGACATGGCCGACGCGCCGTAGAGGAATCCCCAGATGACGATGTAGGGGGCGAAGTACCACGTCGTCCAACGGCCGAGGCTGCGCCAGCCCTCGAAGATCGTGTAGCCGGTCGCGAGCGTGTAGCGGCCCGCGCCCTCGACCAGGACGATCTTCATGATGACGCCGACCAGCACGGCCCAGAAGAGCAGGTAGCCGTAGCGGGAGCCGGCGGTCAGGGTCGCGACCATGTCGGGCGCGCCGACGCCGGTGGCGGCGACGACGAGGCCGGGGCCGACGAGCTTCCACTTGGCGGGGCGCCCGCCGTCGTCGTCGACCCGGTCGGCGTGGCCGAGCTTGCTGCCGTCAGAGGGCGGGGTGGCTGCTGGATTCGTCATGCGATCACCTCGTTGGGTCGTCGTCCCGCCGGCGGTGGCGGTGGAGGCAACGTATCGCACCGACGGGCGTCGCCCGTCGGCCTCGGCGGCGTCGGTTAGCCGGCAGCGTCGGGTGGCGCGGCCAGCCGCTCATTGATGGACCGGCGGGTGTCGCGATCGATCGGGACGACCAGCACCTCGACGCCGCGCGGCGGACGGGCCAGGGCGTCCGGGACGTCCGCGAGCGCGATCCTGCTTGCCCGCACCCCATAGGACGCCGCGAGCGCCGCCAGGTCGACGCCGGCCGGCGTGGCGAAGGCGCGCTCGAAGGCGTCCGCGAACGAGGGCGACCCGTACTCGAGCGTCGCGAAGATCGCGCCCCCGGAATCGTCGGCCACGACGACCCGGAGGTCGGGGACGGGCTCGTCCGGCCCGAGCGCGAGGCCGTGGGAGTCGTGCAGGAACGTCAGGTCGCCGCACAGCAGCGTCGTGGGCCGGCCCGCGCCGAGCGCGACCCCGGCCGCGGTCGAGACCGTGCCGTCGATGCCCGCGAGGCCGCGGTTGGCGTAGACCTCGGGCGGCTCGCCGGCGATCGGCGTCAGGTCGAGGTCGCGGACGCCCTGGGACGCCCCGGCCACCAGCACCTGAGGCGTCCGGCCGGACTCGGTGTCGCCGCAGCAGGACGCCCAGACCGCCCGCGCGAGGGCCCAGCCGGAGGCGTCCCCGGCCGTGAGGCGGGCGACACGGGCGGAGGCCGCGGCGTCCGCCTCGCGCCAGCGCGGCAGCCAGGCGGGGTCGGCGGGCGGGAGCTCCGCGTCGCGGAGGACCCGGGTCACTCGCCAGCCTGGGTCGGGCCAGCGGTCGGAGGCGGCGATCGCCACCACCTCGACGTCGGGACGCGCCAGCAGCCGCGAAACGGGCCGCGACAAGGTCGGATGCCCGACGACCACCACGCGCTCGATCTCGTCGGCCAGCGGGGAGGCGAGCAGGAGGCGTCCGCAGGCGAGGGCCGCATCGCCCCGCCGGGCGTTGCTGGACGGCTCCGCCACCAGCGGGACGCCGGCCGCGGCGGCCAGGCCGGCCCAGGCCGCGGCGAGCGCGGGCGCGGCGTCCCCGGCGACGACGACCGTCGGCGGGCCGGGGTCGAGTGCCGCGAGGTCGCCCGCGCCGGCGCCCTCGGGCCCGCGCCCGTCGACCACCGCCGACGCCGCGGCCGGCCCCGGGGCGCCGCCCACGAGCGGCTCGGACAACTCCACGTTCAGGTGCACCGGCCCCGGCGCGCCGGCCGCCAGCAGGCCCGCCCTGGCCGCCTGCGCGTGCCAGGACGCCTCGGGCGCCCGGTCGCTCACCCGGGCCGCCCAGGCGACGAACCCGCCGAAGAGGCCGACCTGGTCGGTGGTCTGGTTCGCGCCGAACCCGACGAGCGCGGCCGGCCGGTCGGCGGTGACGACCAGCAGCGGGACGCCCGCGTGGCCCGCCTCCATGACGGCGGGCAGCAGGTTGCCGGCGGCGGTTCCCGACGTCGTGACGACCGCCGCCGCCCGCCCGGACGCCTTCCCCAGCCCGAGCGCGCAGAACGCCGCCGACCGTTCGTCGATGCGCACGTGCAGCCGCAGCGCGCCGGCCGCGTCCGCCGCGTGGGCCGCGAGCGCGAGCGGGGCGCTGCGCGAGCCCGGGCACAGCACGACGTCGGTCACGCCCTGGGCGATCAACTGCCCGACCAGGACGTTCGCGCAGCGCTGCGCCGCGGACGCCTCGCTCATCGCCACCCCTCCTCCGGCTCGGCGACGCCCATCGTGGCCCAGCGCTCGCGCCAGGACGCCTCGGCCTCGGCGTCCAGCCAGTCGCCCTCCGGACGCACCAGGACGTCGCGCACCACGATGCGCCCGCCCTCCGCCACGAGCGGCTCGGCCACCACGTCGTCGGCGAGCAGGGTCGCGGTGTTGAGCCCGCAGTCGTAGGGCAGGTCGGGCAGCGCGGCGGCCAGGGCGAGGCCGGCGCGCAGGCCCACGGACGTCTCCAGCGCGGACGACACGACCACCGGCAGCCCGAGCGTCTCCGCCAGCCGCAGGCACGCCCGGACGCCGCCCAGCGGCTGCACCTTCAGCACCGCCACGTCGGCGGCGCCGAGCGCGACGACCCGCTCCGGATCCCCCGAGCGCCGGATCGACTCGTCGGCCGCGATCGGCACGTCGACGCCGGCCCGCGCGAGGCGCAGCCGCAGGTCGGCGAGCTCCTCGGCGGTCGCGCAGGGCTGCTCGGCGTACTCCAGCCCGAAGCGGGCCAGCTCGCGCAGCCGGACGAACGCCTCCTCGACGCTCCAGCGGCCGTTCACGTCCACCCGGACGCGGCCCTCGGGGCCGAGGGCGTCCCGCACCGCCTCGACGCGGGCCACGTCGTCGGCGAAGGTCTGCCCGGCGTCCGCGACCTTGATCTTCGCGGTCCGGCACCCGGACGCCGCGGCTCGCGCGTGGGCGTCCTCGGGGCCGAGCGCGGGCACCGTGCAATTGACGCCGACGGCGTCCCGAACCAGCGGCGGAAACCCGACCGCGGCCGCCTCGACGGCGGCCGCCCACCAGGGGTTGATCTCGGGGGCGACGTACTCGGCGAACGGGCTCCACTCGGCCCAGCCCGCCGGACCGCGCACGAGGACGCCGCGCCGGCGCGTCAGCCCGCGAAAACGGGTGACGAGCCCGACGTCGTACGGAAGCAGGCGCATGTCAGCCCACCGCGACGCCCACGAGCAGCCCCACGGCCCCCAGCAGCTCGGCCAGCCCGACGAGCTTCAGCACCCGGATGAGGTCGCGCCCGGACGCCCCGCCCAGCACCATCCGCACCGGGCCGGCGAGCAGGACGAACATCGTCAGGCCGAGCAGGGCCCAGCGCGTCGTGGTGAGGGCCACCTGAACGACGGCGAACACGGCCACCGCGACGAGGACGACGAACAGCCACCGCGTCCGGCGGTCCCCGAGGCGGACGGCGAGGGTCCGCTTGCCGGAGACGGCGTCCGAATCGAGGTCGCGCAGGTTGTTGGCGACGAGGATCGCGCAGGCGAGCGCCCCGATGGCGACGGCCGCCCAGACGGACGCCTCCGGCACCCTCAGCGCCTGCACGTACGTGGTGCCGCAGACGGCGACCAGCCCGAAGAAGACGAACACGAACAACTCGCCGAGCCCGGCGTAGCCGTAGGGGTGGTGGCCGCCGGTGTAGAACCAGGCGGCGGCAATCGCCAGGACGCCGACGCCCAGCAGCCACCAGGTCTGTGTCAGCCAGACCAGGGCGAGACCGGCGACCGCGGCCACGCCGAAGCAGCCGAACGCCGCCCCCCGGACGACCGTGGGCCTGGCCGACCCCGCGCCGACGAGCCGGAACGGCCCCACCCGGTCGTCGTCAGTACCGCGGATGCCGTCGGAGTAGTCGTTCGCGTAGTTCACGCCGATCTGCAGGGCCAGCGCGACGACGAGGGCGAGCGCGGCCCGCCCGAGGTCGAGCCGCCCGAGGTGCAGCGCGATCGCCGACCCCGCGACGACAGGCGCGAACGCCGCTGGCAGCGTGCGCGGACGCGCACCCTCGACCCACTCCGCCACCGTCGCCACGAACGCCCCCTCTCCCGAATCCCGGACGATCCTTTCACCTCCGGGCCGCCCGCCCCACCGAAACCGCCGGATCACGCCCGTCGGGGCCCACCTTCGTCGCCCGTCAGATAGTCGCGCAGGACGACGGCCTCGTTGTGCTCGGTGTCCTTCGCGCCGAAGAGCAGCGTCACCGTGTCGTGCTCGGCGACGACCCGGCGCAGGTCGTCGACCGCCGGGTTCTCGTCGAGCTCGGCCCGATAGCGGGCCTGGAACTCCTCCATGCGCTCGGGGTCGTGGTGGAACCACGTGCGCAACTCGGTGGAGGGGGCCACCTGCTTCTCCCACAGGTCCACGTGCGCGTCGGCCTTCCGGACGCCGCGCGGCCACAGCCGGTCGACCAGCACCCGAAAGCCGTCGCCCGGGGCGGCGTCCTCGTAGACCCGCTTCACTTGCAGCGTCATCAGAACTCCTCGTACGTCGCCGGATCGAGCCCATGGAGGCGCCCATCGGGACGCCCCAGCGCGGTGATCGCCTCGACATCGCCCGGCGTCAGCGTGACGTCGAGCGCGCCCAGGTTCTCGATCTGCCGCGCGTCGGAGGCGGCCTTCGGCACCGGCACCGCGCCGCGGGCGAGGTGCCACGCCAGCACCACCTGGCCGGGAGTCGCCCCGACCGTCTCCGCGACCCTCACCACCGTGGGATTGTTCAGCAGGTCGTTGCCGCGGCCCAGCGGGCTCCACGACTCGGTGAGGATGCCGTGCCCGGCGTCGTAGGCCAGTTGCTCCGCCTGGGGGAAGTAGGGGTGCAGCTCGACCTGGTTGACGGCCGGCAGCACGCCCGTCTCCCGCTGCAGCCGGTCGAGGTGCTCGGGGAGGAAGTTGCAGACGCCGATGGAGCGGACCAGGCCCCTCTGCTGAGCCTCGATCAGCGCGGTCCACGCCTCGACGTACCGGTCGGTGATCGGGTTCGGCCAGTGGATGAGGTACAGGTCGAGGTAGTCGAGCCCAGTGCGGTAGACGCTCTCTTCGATCGTGACGCGCGCCTCGGCCGGGTCGTGGTGGCGGCCCGGCAGCTTCGAGGTCACGATCAGCTCCGATCGATCGCGGCCCGACGCGCGCACAGCCTTGCCGACCGCCCCCTCGTTCTCGTAGTTGAACGCCGAGTCGATCAGCGTGTAGCCCTTCTCGATCGCGCGCGCGATCGCGTCCGCCCCCTCGGCGCCGTTGAGCTGGTAGGTGCCGAAACCCAGCACGGGCAGACGCAACCCGTCGCGGGCGGTTCGTGTCGGAATCATTCCGATCCTTCCGTTCGATTCGCTGCCGAGGCTACTCCGCACCCCGGATGCCGCCGGCGTCACCCCACCAGGGGCCGGTGCGCGTACAGATCGCGCAGCAGCGCGATCTCGGCGCCGTGGTGGATCAACTCGCGGTTGATGTGCAGCACCAGCGTGGCCCGCGGCGCGTCGGCGTACTGCGGCGGCTCGGCGTCGCCCACCGGGGCCGCCAGCGCGTCGCCCCGCCATGATCGGACGCCCTCCAGCCAGCGCTCGTACAGCGCGTCGAGCCGCCGCAGCGCCTCGCCGGCCGTGCCCGGATAGTCGTAAGACCCGTAGTCGCACGGCTCACCGCCGAAGTGGCCCGCGATGCGCGCGCCGAGGACGCCCACCAGCACGTGCGACAGCCGCCACGCGATCGTGGTCACCGGAGCCGGCTCGGGTGGCGGGTAGACGAAGTCGATCGTCCACTCCCCCGTGCCCCACAGCGTCTCGGCGCTCGAGCACGTCCGCGGACGCACGTTCCACGCCCCGGCCACCGGCTCCCAGAAGTACTCCTCATCGCTCAGCCCCTCCAGACGCGGCCGCAACTGCGACCGCCAGTGCCAATCGATCTGCTCCACCAACTCGCCCGTGACATCCAACCGGTTCACCGCCCACTCCTCACGCCCGCGCCCTGCGTGGAACAATACACACGTTCGATTCTTCCTGCAAGGGGGCGTGCCGCGGCGGTTGTCAGCCCACCCACCACGCGCGCAGCGCGCGGCGGTCGATCTTGCCGGACGCCGTGAGCGGCAGCGCGTCCACCGTGCGTACCTCGCGGGGCAGGGCCGCCGGCTCGAGCGCCGAGCGCAGGGCCGCGCGGGCGTCCTCGGTCGTGCGCCGCCCGGTGCCGGCCGCGACGACGCGCGTCCCCCATTCGGAATCGGGGACGCCGAGCAGCACGAGCCCGCCGGCGTCCGGGGGGCCGAGCACGGCGTCGGCCGCCCGCTGGGCCGCGGCCAGGTCGACGTTCACGCCGCCCGAGATCACGACGTCGTCTACCCGGCCCAGCACCCGCAGGCGTCCGTCGCTCCAGGTGGCGCGGTCGGAGGTGCGGAACCTCCGGACGCCCGCCTCCTCGCCCAGCACCGGCGCGGTCAGGTCGGGGCGCAGCCGGTAGCCCGAGAACACGCACTCGCCGGCGATCCCGACGGTGCCGCGCTCGTCGAGCGACACCCCGACGCCGTCGAGCGGGACGCCGTCGTAGACGCAGCCGCCGCAGGTCTCGCTCATACCGTAGGTCTGCACGACGTTGAGGCCGGACGCCGCGGCGGCCCGCGCGAGCCCCTCGTCGAGGCGCGCCCCGCCGACGAGGATCGCGTCGAAGGCGGCCAGCCGCCGCGCCAGGCCCGGGTCGTCCAGCGCCCGGAACAACTGGGTGGGCACGAGGGACAGGTAGTGCCGGCCCGCCCCCTCGGCGGCGAGGCCCGCCAAGTCGCCGGGGGCGAAGCGCGGGGCCGTCCCGGCGAACCAGGCGCGCACCAGGGTCATCACGCCCGCGACGTAGTGGGTCGGCAGCGCGCAGGTCCAGGTTCCGGGGCCGCCGAGGCGGCGATGGGTGGCGTCGGCGGATGCCCGCAGCGACCCCGCCGACAACACGACCCCCTTCGGCTCCCCCGTCGAGCCCGACGTCGCGACGATGAACGCGGCGTCCGGCTCGGCCACGGGGACGTCCGGGCGGAGCATCGCGAGCGTCCGGGCGTCCCCGGGGCGCACGGGCGCGACGACGGCGTCACCGGCCAGGGCGGCGCCGAGGCGCCCCCACAGCGCGTCGGGCGGCACCGCCTCCACACGCTGGTTCGCGGGCCCTGACTTTGCCATGCAGGTATCGTAGAAGCATGCCCCGCGTCCTGTTGATCGTGCTTGTCATCGCCTTGATGATCTACGCGCTGGTCGACCTGGCGCAGACGCGCGAGCGTGGGCAGAGCCGGCTGATGCCGCGGTGGCTGTGGGTGGCCGCGATCGTGTGCCTGCCCGCGGCGGGAGCGCTGGCGTGGCTGTTGCTGGGGCGTCCGGAGCAGTCCGGCCCCCAGGTGCCGCCGGGGCGTCCGCGGGCGCCCGACGACGACCCCGACTTCCTGCGCGGCCTGTAGCTCCGGCCGCCCCGACGCTCCGGCCGTTCGCCGGCGTCAGCCCTGGCCGCCCGGCTACTGCATCGGCTCGACGGGCGGCACGATGCCGTCCTCGATCGCCCGGCGGAACAGCTCCAGTTTGGACGCCGCCGGCCGGTCGACCTGGGTGTACTTGGCGCGGATGCGCTTCAGGTACTCCTTGACCGAGTTCTCGGTGATGTAGAGCTTGCGCGCCACCTCGGGGATCTCGAGGCCGGCCGCGTACAGGCTCAGCACCTGCCGCTCGCGGGCGCCGAGGCTGGCGGCGACGTAGTCTTTGTCGCCCTCGATCGCGGCCAGGATCTCCTGGCTGATCACGTGCTGCCCACCCGCGACCGCGACGATGGCGTCGATGGTCTGGGCGATGGGCTCGGCCTTGCGGCACACGCCTTCCGCCCCGCCCGCGAGCGCGCGGCGCAGCAGCCGGGTGTTGTCGGCGATGGAGTACACCAGCACCTTGTACCCCTCGGCGCGCAGGGCCTCGGCGTTGTCTTTCGGATCGGAGTCGTCGGCCAGTTGGAGGTCGAGCAGCACGACCTCGGCGTCCGTCGGCCCGGAGAGGAAGTCCACGACGTTCTCCGCCGTGCCGATGAGGGTCACGCGATCGTCGGGCTTCGCGGCCAGGGCCGCGGCCATGCCGACGCGGATGGCCTCGTGATCGTCGATGATGGCTGTTTTGATGGGGGGATTTTTCTCAGTCATGGAGTACTCGTCGCGATCGTTCCGTGGGTATCGATGGTGGTCAACTGAGTCTCCCCTGCCGGGTCGACACGCAGGATAGTAACAACGTCGTCGTATCCTTCGGGCGCTGTACGCGCCACTACGCGACCACCTGTCGCATCCTTTACCACTTCTTCGAGACGATCGAGCGTGTGCTGGCGCACCCCGTCGGGCAGCCGCGAGCCCCGGTTGTCGACCAGCGTGACCTCGACGCCGCGCAGGCGCGCCTGCGCGATCGCCGTAGCCAGCGAGGGTGATTTGAGGTTCGACGCCCGAATTCCGTCGCGCAGTGTGCCCTCCATCAGCAGGCACTCCTCGCGGTCGGCGTCCGTCAGGTCGGCCCGGACGTCGCCGATCTTGCGCAACATCGCACCGACCTGCCCCTGCAGATCGGTCAGCCAGACCTCGCGCAACACGAGCTTGCTGAACACCGCGGCGTTCGCGGACGCCGCTTCCCCGGACGCCTGCTGCGCGGTCTCGATCTGCGTCGCGATCGAGTCGAACCACCAGAACAGGAACGTCAGCAAGGCCAGCCAGGCGACGGGCATGAGCCCGACCGTCAGCGCCTGCGACAAGGGCGGGCGCCCGACCAGGGCGGCCACCAGCACGACGAGCGCGAACTCGCCCGCCCCTGCCCACGCGTGGACGCGGTAGCCGCGGATCATCAGCATCACGAGCAGGAGCATCACGGCTCCGGCGAACCAGGTGGTGTGCCCGGGCCACGCGCCGCGCGGCATGGCCAGCAGGCTCAGCACGGTGATGGCCAGCGTGCCCCCGACCACGGCCCAGGCCTGCCAGGCGGGCAGCTCGCGGCGTCCGAACCCCGCGAGGCCGAGCGCGACCGACACGACCGTCAGGACCAGCGCGACCCCGCCCAGCATCGGCTGCTCGAGCGCGCTCAGCGACCCCACGCCCACCAGCAGGTACAGCGAGAGCAACCCCAGCGCGAGGAGGGTGAACGGGCGCGCCTGCAGGCGCGAGAGCAGCGGGTGATCGTCGGGGTGCTCGACCGAGTTGTAGCGCTGCGTCACCACCGGCTTGGGCCGCTCGCCCGACCAGGTGAGCCGCACCGAGGTGCCTTCGCCCACGGTCGAGCGCACGGACGCCGACCCCCCGATGGTCTTCATGCGCTCGTGCAGCGACACCCGGATGCCGAGCCGCTCGGCCGGCACCTGGTCGAGGTCGAATCCGATGCCGTCGTCGGACACGTCGATCATGACGTTCACGCGCCGCACGGACGTCGACACCACGAGCTCGACCGTCACCTCGGACGCCCGCGCGTGCTTCTCCGCGTTCAGCGCCGCCTCGCGGGCCGCCTGGGTGAGGACGCGGACGCTGCGGTGCGGCACCGCGACCGGAAGCTCGGGGATCTGGCCGTGCACGACGGCCCGCGGGCAGACGCTGGCGATCACGTCGGCGATCAGCTGGACGACCTGCTCGGCCGGCACGTCGGCCGTCGATTCCGCCCCGACGTCGGCGCTTTCGAGGCTCGCGATCGTGGACTGCGCCTGCGCGGCCAGCGCCGGATCGTGCCCCGGGCCGCTCTTCGCCGCGGCGACCAGCGTGGTCATGACCTCGTCGTGGACGAGCGCGTCGAGGCGCCGACGTTCGTCGACCAGCGCCTGGCTCACGGCCGCCTGAACCCGCTCGGCCTGAGCGCGCACCAGCGAGTTGTCGAGCGCGCGGGTCGCCCGGCGCAGCAGGTGCAGCACGAGCAGCAGCGCGCCCGGCTGGACGCCGAGCATCAGCGCGTCCTGCGCCGCGAGCACCAGCCCGGCCGAGCCGCCGCTCGGCGTCAGCCTGAGCAGGAAGAACGCCAGCGTGACGACCGACCCGTAGATCACCGCGATGCGGATCGTCGTGGCGAGCGCCGCGCAGATCGTGCCCAGGCCGAGGCAGAGCCACAGCCACGGCGTCCCGGCGCTCGGGGCGCCCGGCTGCCAGGCCAGCGGCCAGGTGACGAGCCCGAGCAGCACGAACGCGGCGTACAGGGCCGCGATCGGCCGGACGCCGCGGTGCGACCACGCGTACACCGGCATCAGGAAGGACGCCGCCAGCAATCCGCCGCCGATCGTGGACAGCCAGACCGAATGCAGAGACGACAACTGCTCGCTCGCCGACGAGATGCCCGGCACGACCGTGCCGATGCAGAAGAACGCGACCGCGCTGTCGATCCAGCGCGAGAAACCCGTGGTGGTGACGTCAACGGCCGGCAGCAAGGACGTCGGCTCCAGGGCGTCGTCGGACTCGGCACCGGTGCCTGTTCGTTCGACGCTCACCATTCTCCGTTCGGGCATGACGATCACTCAGCCCCCGACAGTCTAGGCGACACGCCCCTTTGACGCCCCCGCGCGGGTGACAAGTTGCCGTCGTTCTTGCCGACCCCGTGTCGCGATCGATTCATGCCCACGTGACGAGCCCCTGACCGTCCAGTTCCCCGTCCGGCCACACGGCACGGACGATGCCCGCCGCCGCCAGCGCCTTGCGGCAGCCCGGGCACGGCGGGTCGGTGATGTACGCGGTCGCGCCCTTCGTGTCGCGCGTCGCGAACAGCAGCGCGTTCACCTCGGCGTGGATCGCGATGCAGAACCCGGCCGTCCCCGGCCGGTCGTAGTCGCCGAGCCCCGGGACGACGTCGTAGCCGAGTTGCCCGCGCGGGCACGCGCCCTCCAGGCAATCCGGACGCCCGGGCGCCGCCCCGTTGTACCCGGTCGCGATGATGCGCCGGTCGTGGACGAGCACGGCCCCGACAGCCCGCCGGGTGCACTTGGCTCGCCGGGCGACGGCGTCGGCGATGCCGAGAAAGTAGTCGTCCCAATCGGGGACGACGCGCGGCGATGCGATGCCGGACATGGGTGGGAGGGCCTCCTGGGGTGCGGGCGCCTCATCATAACGGGGTCACGCCGGGCCGAGGACCGGTTCTCAGCCGGGCGCGACGCCCGCAGGCGAGGTGCTCAGGCGAGCGGCTGCGTGGAGATGGCCTGGGCGGCGTCCACCGGCTTGCTGGTCAACCCCTGTTCGGCCATGAAGGACGCCATGGCCGCCCAGCGGGCCTCGTCGAGGCGTCCGTCGATCGTGCTTGTGCCCTTCCACAAGGGCAGCGTCGCCTCCAGGGTCGCCTTGGCGCGCGCCTGGGCGGCGGTGTCGTTGGCGAGCTGCGGGATGTACGTCCGCGACGTCGTCAGCGCGGCGTCCGGGTCGGCCACGGTCCGCTGGACGCCGGCGACGGTCGCCCGCGCGACCGCGCGGGCGGCGTCCGGGTGGGCGTCCAGCCAGGAGCGGGTGGTGATCAGGCTGATGCTGACGAGCGGATTCTGGCCCTCCGGGGCCAGCGGGATGGTCCGCGTGGCGAAGCCGGCCTGCCGGAACTGGACCTGGTCGTTGTTGGAGAAGCCGACGATCGCGTCGACCTTGCCGGTCGTCAGCGCCGCCTGCTGGGTGTACCCGATCTCGTTGATCTTGACGTCCGATTCGGCCAGCCCCGCGCTCTTGAGCGCGACCTGCAGCCCGAACCACGTCTCGCCGTACCTCCCCGGGACGCCGATCGTGCGGCCCTTCAGGTCGCTCAGCTTCGTGATCGCGGACGCCTGCGGCACGATCACGACGACGGGGTACGTCCGGTAGTACTGGGCGATGGCGACGAGGTCCATGCCCTCGGCGCGGGCCTGCAGCAGCTCGTCGCCGCCGGCCACCACGACGTCCTCCTGGCCGGCCGCCAGCGCGGTGAACAGCCCCTCGTTCGCGCCGTGGTGGCGCAGGGTGACGTCGGCGCCGGCGTCCGCGAACAGCCCTTGGCCGGCCGCGACGTAGTACGGCGCGAACTGGATGTTCGGGATGTAGGTGAGCCCCATCGTCACCTTCGCGGGCGCCGCGGTCGTCGGGCTGGCCGCCGACGGGGACGCCGCGGGCGAAGCGCAGGCGGACAAGGACAAGGCGAGACCGACGACGAGGGCGAGGAGACGACGCACGGTGGTGATCCTTTCGAGGGCGCTCACGACGCGGACGATCCGCGCAGCGACGAGACGACGCGGGAGCGCCGCTCGACCAGGTAGATGAGGGAGTACAGCAGGGACGCGATCGCGCACAGGATCAGGATCGTCGCGAACATGCCGGCGGTGTCGAGCGAGTCCCGCTGCATGGTCAGCAGCTCGCCCAGGCCGGCGCCGCCCATGACCATCTCGCCGACGACGGCGCCCGTGACCGACAGCGTGAACCCGTTGCGCAGGCCGCCCAGGATGCTCGGCAGGGCCAGCGGCAGCTCCACCTCGGTGAGCAGCGCCCGCGAGCCCGCCCCGTCGATGCGGGCGGCGTCCACGACGCGGGCGTCCACGTGACGGAGCCCGACCACCGACGCGACCAGGATCGGGAAGAACACGAGCAGCGCGCACAGCAGGACGATCGG
Source organism: Nigerium sp. (assembly GCF_039811905.1). Taxonomy (NCBI): domain Bacteria; kingdom Bacillati; phylum Actinomycetota; class Actinomycetes; order Propionibacteriales; family Propionibacteriaceae; genus Nigerium; species Nigerium sp. The sequence goes on from NZ_JBDHZL010000009.1 coordinate 41,369, forward strand.
CACGAGCCCGTAGCCGACCCACAGCACGAGCAGCGGGGCGAGCGCGATCGCGGGGATCGCCTGCGTCGCCCCCAGAAACGGCAAGACGGCCGAGTTGAACCAGCGGCTGCGGTGGATCAGCACGGCCAGCGGCAGCGCGACGGCCGAGCCGAGCGCGCAGCCGCCGAGCGCCTCCAGGAGGGTCGCACCGATCGCCCCCCACACGCCGGAGCCGCCGAGCAGCGCGACGAGCCGGGTGAACACGGCCCCGGGGCTGGGCAGCAGGTAGGCGGGCGGGTCGGTCGCCCAGATCGTGACCTGCCAGCCGACGAGCAGCAGCGCGCCGAGCAGCCACGGCGCCGCGCGCAGGCCGATCGCCTGCTCACGAGTGCGTCTGTCGCTCATGGCCCTCCGGTCGGGTGCGCCCCGGGCCACGCTTCGAACGAAGCAGGACGCCTCGGCGCGCCGGGCCAAGCCCGACGGACGCGGCAGCGCCCCGTGCCTCCTCCCCTCCGGACTCTCACCGTCGGCTCCGGACTTCCACCGGATCGGCCGGCACCGGAAGGTGCCGGGTCGCGGGCTCTCACCGCCGGTTCGGACTTGCACCGACCCCGGGGCACGTTTGCAGCCCGATCCTAGCGCGGACGGGGGTGGGGCTCAGGACAGATCGTGCCTGCTCAGGACAGATCGTGGCGGAACGTGGTCAGCTCGACCTCGGGCCGCGGGCTCCAGTCGCGCTCGGGCAGGGCGACGAAGCCCAGATCCTCATACAGCGCGTGCGCCGTGGTCATCCAGGGGGCCGACGAGATCACGACGGCCGACAGCCCGATGTCTTTCGCGCGCCCGAGGCACGCCTCCACGAGCTGGCGCGCGATGCCGAAGCCGCGCGAGTCGGGCAGCACGCCGAGCTGCCGGAACTCGCCCTCGTCGGGCAGGGCGATCTCCCGCTGGGACGACCCCGGCGGGCACCAGGTGACCGAGCCGACGAGGCGTCCGTCGAGCTCCGCGATGATGAACTGCGACCCGGACGCCTCCAGCGGCGCCCGTTCCAGCGTGCGGTAGTGCGGGTCGTCGTAGCTCAGCGCGCCGTCGGCGACGTAGGCCTCGCTGACGACCCGGCCGACCTCGACGAGTTCGTCGGGACGGGCGTCACGGATCGTCAGGATCATGCTGCGCATGCTAACGCCGCGCGGTTCGGCCGACGGCGGCGTCCGGGCCTGGGCGCGCAGGGTTTCCTACAACCCGGTCCTGACAACGTCAGATAGCGAAAAGGTGATGGCAACTGGTTGTCATGGCGCCCGGCATAGGCTGTGGGCGGAAGAAAAGGAGGCCGCCATGGCCCGCATCCTGATGTCCTGCGTGCCGGCGTACGGCCTGGCCAACCCGACGTTCCCGTTCGCGCGGGCGCTCGTGGCGGCCGGGCATCACGTCGACTACCTCATCCCGTCGTCGTTCCGCCGGGCGGTCGAGAGAACCGGCGCCACCCACCTCCCCTACGCCGACTACCTCGACGGCCCGATCGTGCGCCCCGACCAGCTCGTCCGGCACGGGCGCCGGCTCTTCCGCGACCAGGACGCCGAGCTGCTGGCCCGCGGCCGCGACTACGACGCCGTCGTGGCGGGCGGCATGAACCCGCGCATCCCCGAGCTGGAGCACGCCCTCGACCGGCCGGTGATCTTCCTCTCGCCCGTCTTCTTCCAGCACGACCAGGTGATCCGGCACCTCGCCGGGCTGGCCGACGCCCTCCCGGCGCCGGCCCGCCGCGTGTTCGCCGACCGGCGCCTGCGGCGTCCGGTGATGGGCGTGGTGGGGGCCGCGATGGGCTGGGGCCGCGACTTCGACGTCGTCGCGATGATGGGGCCGCGGTCGTCCACGCTGAACATCTCGCCGGCGAGCCGGTACTACCAGCCCTGCGACCACCTGTTCGGCGACCGATGCCTGTTCGCCGGCCCGACGCCGACGCTCGCGGCGTCCGACGACTCGTTCCCGATCGACCGGCTCCGCGACCACGACGGGCCGGTGATCTACGGCACGCTCGGCACGGTCTTCAACAGCTGGACGCCGTTCTTCCGGACGCTCGCCGCCGCCTTCGCCGGCTCCAACGCCCTGCTCGTGCTGACCACCGGCAACGCGCGCCGCCTGCGCGAGGTGGGGCCGATGCCCGCCAACGTGATCGTCTCCGACTTCGTCCCGCAGACCGACGTGCTGCGGCACGCCGACCTGTGCTTCACCCACGGCGGGTTCGGCAGCGCGACCGACACGGTCGCGATGGGCGTCCCCGCGATCTTCACGCCGATGGGCGCCGACCAGTTCTTCAACGCCTACCGCATCCAAGAGTTGGACGCCGGCCGCGTCCTGCCGAAACGCGACTTCACCCCCGCGAACGCGCGCCGGCTGGCCGACGAAGTGCTCCAGACGCCGCCCGCGGGGCTGCCGCGTCTGCGGCGCTCGTTCCTGGACGCCCCCGGCCCGGCCGCGGCGGTCACCGCGATCGAGGAGGTCATCGCCGGGCGGAGCCCCACGCTGCCCTGAGCCCGGCTTGGTGACGCGGTGCGCCCCACGGACGCCGACGCAGTCACCGCCCCCGGCTCGGCGGCGTCCGCCCCTCCCCCTCACCCACGCGGATAGACAAGGATGGAGCAATGGACACCACTTTCCCCGACGGATTCCTGTGGGGCGGCGCCGTCGCCGCCAACCAGTACGAGGGCGCGTACCTCACCGACGGCAAGCTGCCCTCGATCCAAGACGTGATGCCGCAGGGCATCCTCGGCCCGGCCACCGACGAGCCGACGCCCGACAACCTCAAGCTCGAGGGCATCGACTTCTACCATCGGTACGCCGACGACATCGCGCTCTTCGCCGAGATGGGCTTCAAGATCTTCCGCTTCTCGGTCGCCTGGAGCCGCATCTTCCCGAACGGCGACGAGCTCGAGCCGAACGAGGAGGGTCTCGCCTACTACGACCGCGTGCTCGACGAGCTCGACAAGCACGGCATCCAGGCCATGATCACGATCAGCCACTACGAGACGCCGCTGCACCTGGCGAAGAAGTACGACGGCTGGGTCAGCCGCGACCTGATCGGCTTCTACGAGCGGTACGCGCGCGTGCTGTTCGAGCGGTACGGGCACCGGGTCAAGTACTGGCTGACGTTCAACGAGATCAACGCCGTCATGCACGAGCCGCTGCTGTCGGGCGGGATCTGGACGCCGAAAGACAAGCTGTCCGACCAGGACAAGTACCAGGCGATCCACCACGAGCTCGTCGCGTCGGCGTCCGTGACGAAGATCGCGCACGAGATCAACCCCGACATCCAGGTCGGCTGCATGGTCATCGCCATGCCCACCTACCCGCTGACGCCCGACCCGCGGGACGTGTGGGCGGCGACCGAGACCGACCACAGCAATCTCGCCTTCAGCGACGTCCACGTGCGCGGCCGCTACCCCGGCTACTTCCTGCGCACCCTGCGCGAGAAGGGCATCGAGCTGGACATCACGGACGCCGACCGCGAGACCCTGACCCACACCGTCGACTTCGTGTCGTTCAGCTACTACATGAGCGTGTGCGAGACGGCCGACCCGGCCAAGAAGATCAAGGGCCAGGGCAACATCATGGGCGGCGTCCCCAACCCGACCCTGCAGGCGTCGGAGTGGGGCTGGCAGATCGACCCGATCGGCCTGCGGTGGATCCTCAACCAATTCTGGGACCGCTGGCAGAAGCCGCTGTTCATCGTCGAGAACGGCCTGGGGGCCAAAGACGTGCTGGTCGAGCGCGACGGCGTCCCGACGGTCGAGGACGACTACCGCATCGAGTACCTGAACGACCACCTCGTGCAGGCGCGCGAGGCCGTCGAGGACGGCGTCGAGTTGCTGGGCTACACGTGGTGGGGGCCCATCGACGTCGTCAGCGCGTCGAGCGCGCAGATGAGCAAGCGGTACGGGTTCATCTACGTCGACCGCAACGACGACGGCTCCGGCACGCTGGAGCGCCACAAGAAGAAGTCGTTCGACTTCTATCGGGCGGTCATCGAGTCCAACGGCGCGAGCCTGGCCTGAATCTCGAGGACGGCGCGTCCTGAGAGGACCAGACCCGTGCTGGGATGTGGACGGACACCCACCCGGGTGTACCCGGGCCACCTGACGGGGTGTGGGCGTCGCCGTCCCCTGAGCGTTAGGTTCAGCGCATGACGAGGCGGTCAGGGCGGTGACGAGGGCGGGCGTCCTCAGCACGATCGGTGGCACGCCGCTGGTGCGGCTGCAGCGCCTGCACGGGCGCGAGGACGTCCGGGCGTGGCTGAAGCTCGAGAGCGCCAACCCCGGCGGGAGCGCCAAGGACCGCACCGCCCTCGCCCTGTTCACCGACGCGGTCGAGCGCGGCGCGATCACGCCGCGGTCGACGCTGGTCGAGTCCAGCTCCGGCAACTTCGGCGTCGCGGCCGCGCGCCTGTGCCTGCTGCACGGCGTCGGTTTCCACTGCGTGGTGGATCCGCGCGCGAACCGCGTCACCGTCGCGACGATGCGCGCGCTTGGCGCCCACATCCACGCCCTCACCGAGCCGGACCCCGAGACGGGCGACTGGCTGGTCGCGCGGCGGGCGAAGGTGCGCGAGCTGCTCGCCACCCTTCCGGACGCCGTCTGCCTCGACCAGTACAGCAACCCGGCCGCCCCGCGCGCCCACGCCGACGGGACGATGACGGAGATCGTCGAGCAGCTCGGCCGCCCGCCCACGACGCTGTACACCGCGACCTCCACGACCGGGACGATCGGGGGTTGCCTGGCGTATGTGCGCGAGCGCGGCCTGGCCACCCGCGTGGTCGCCGTCGACGCCCAGGGCAGCGTCCTCTTCGGCGGCGAGCGGGGCGAACGTCCGCTGTCGGGCTACGGGGCGGGCATGGTGCCCCCGCTGGCCGAGGGGCTGACGCCGGACGCGGTCGTCCGGGTGAGCGCCCTGGACGCCGTCCGCGGGTGCCGGCGGCTCGTCGCCACGGAGGGCGTGCTGGCGGGGGGGTCCACGGGAGCGGTGGTGAGCGCGTTCCTGGCGGACCTGGATGCGACGGACGCCGGGGCCGACGTCGTGCTGATCTGCCACGACGGAGGCGTCCCGTACCTGGACACCGTCTACGACGACGCCTGGGTCGCCGAGCATCTGGGCGGCCTGCCATGAGGATCGCCGTCGTCGGGGGCGGCCCCCGCGCCCTGTGGGCGCTCGAGAGCGTGCTGCAGGCGGTCCGCGAGGGCGGGCACGCCTGCGCGATCGACGTCTTCGACCCCCACCCGGACGGGCGCGGCTCCGCCTACGCGTCCGGCCAGCCGGACTATTTGCGGCTCAACGTGAACTCGGCCATCATCCGGACGGGGCTGGGCTCCCTCGACGGCTGGCGCGCCGACCGTGGCGAGCGGCGTCCGCTCGATCCGTTCCCCGCGCGGTCGCTGGTGGGCCGGTTCCTCAGCGAGAGCTGGGACGCCGCCGAGCGGACGGCGGGCCGCTGCGCCCCGCGCCGGATCGCCGCCCGCGTCACCCGGGTCGAGCCGAGCGGATCCGCGTGGCTCGTCGCCTACCGCCCGGGGCCGGAGGGCGCACCGGCGGAACACGAGGGCCGCTACGACCACGTGCTGCTCGCCACCGGGCACGAGACGGCCTGGCCGGACGCCTGGCGGGCCACCCAGCCGGACGCGCTCCCGGCGCTGCCCGTGTCCGGCCTGACCGACGCGGCCGTACCCGCGGGCGCGCGGGTCGCGGTCCGCGGCGCCGCGCTCACGTTCATCGACGCCGCGCTCGCCCTGACCGAGGGACGCGGCGGCACGTTCGCCGCGGACGGCTACCAGCCCTCCGGGCGGGAGCCCCGGCTGCTCCCGTTCGGCCGGGGCGGCCGGTTCCTCGAATGCAAGCCGCAACCCGGCGGCCCCCTCGCCGGCCTCGACCTCACCTCGGCCCGGATGCGGGGGGCCGTCGCCCTGGCCGAGAGCCGCGGCGACCCGGACGCCGTCGCCCGCGCGGTCGCCGCCACCGCCGAGGGGTTCCTCCGGGCCGCGCACGGCCGCGGCGACGTGGACGCCGTGCTGGCCGGGCGCGACGCCGGCGACCCGGTGGCCGACCTCCGCCGCTCGTACGCGGTCGCGACGGGCGACGCACGTCCGCACGCCGCCTGGGCGGTGGGGCAGGCCTGGCAGGACCTCTACCCCGCCATCGTGGACGCCGTCGGCTACGAGCGCTGCCCCGCCGCCCGGTGGCCCGCCTTCGCGCGCCTGGCCCGTCGGCTCGAGCGCGTCGCGTTCGGGCCGCCGCCGGTGAACGCCGGCAAGCTGCTCGCCCTCGTGGACGCCGGCGTCGTGGCCGCTCCGGCCTCCGCCTGCCCGCCCGCCGCCCGCCACGTCGACGCGGTGCTCGCGCCCCCGGGCGTCGTCCCGGGGTCGCTCGCGGCGTCCCTCGTCGACCGCGGGATCGCCGCGTGCTCTCCCGGACGCCGCGGCCTGCGCGTGACCGGGGACGCCGCCGTGGTGGGGCCCGGCGGGCGTCCGCACCGCGGCCTGGCGGCCGTCGGACGCGTCACCGAGGACGTCGTGATCGGCAACGACACCCTCTCGCGGACGCTCCACGACGCGATCCCCCGCTGGGCCCGCCGGGTGGTGCGCGATGCCTGACGACCTGGAGTTCCTCGCCGGGGATCCGCCGCTGACGCCCCGCGTCGAGCCGTGGCTGCGCCGGCTGCTCGCCGACCCGGACGCCTGCGCCGCCCTCGTCGCCGAGTTCGGCTCGCCGGTCAACGTCCTCCACCCCGCGCCCCTGCTGCGCAACGCCGCCGAGCTCGTGGACGCCGCCCGCGCGGCGGGCGTCCGGGCGGAGGTGTACTTCGCGCGCAAGGCGAACAAGGCGGTCTCGCTGGCGACGACGGCGGCGTCCGGGGGTCACGGGGTCGACGTGGCCAGCGAGCGCGAGCTGCGGCAGTGTCTCGAGGCCGGCGTCCCGGGCGAGCGCACGATGGTCACCGCCGCGGTCAAGACGGACGCCCTGCTCGCGCTCGCGCTCGATGCCGGCGCGACGGTCTCGCTCGACCATCTCGCCGAGCTCGACCGCGTGCGTTCCCTCGCCGCCGGACGCCGCCCGCGCGTCGCCCTGCGCCTGGCGCTGCCCCCGGACGCAGGCCTGCCGCCGACGCGGTTCGGCGAGCTGGCCGAGGTCTGGCTCGCGACGGACCTCGGCGGCGTCGAGGTCGCCGGCGTCCACTTCCACCTGCACGGGTACGCGGCCGCCGACCGGCTCGTCGGCCTCGACGCGGCCCTCGCGCTCGTGGACGCCCTCGCCGAGCGGGGACACCGGCCGGCGTTCGTGGACATCGGCGGCGGAGTCCCGATGAGCTACCTCGACGATCGCGCCCAGTGGGAACGCTTCTGGGCGGTCATGGACGCCGGGAGCGACGAGGCGTCCCTGCCGACGTGGAAGGGGCACCGGCTGGGCCGGGTGTACCCGTCGTGGCAGTCCCCCGTCCGCGGCGCGTGGCTGGCCGGACTGCTCGGCGAGCGGCTCGGCGCCCGGCCCGGCGAGCCCGGCGTCCCGGGGGCGCCGACGGCGTCCGAGGCCCTGGCGAGCCGGGGGCTGGCGCTCCGGCTGGAACCGGGCCGCAGCCTCGTGGACGGTTGCGGGGCGACGCTGGCGCGGGTCGCCTTCCGCAAGCAGCGCAGCGACGGGGTGGGGCTGATCGGCCTCGAGATGAACCGGACGCAGTGCCGGACCACCGCCGACGACTTCCTCGCCGACCCAGTGCTCGTGCGCGCGCCCGGGCGTCCCCACCGCGCACACGCCGCCCACCCGGACGCCCCGGCGTCCGACTTTTTGGTGGGGGCCTACTGCATCGAGGACGAGCTGATCCTGCTGCGGCGCCTCGCGGCGGCGTCCGTGGAGGTCGGCGACCTGGTCGCGTTCGTGAACACGGGCGGCTACTTCATGCACATCCTGGAGAGCGCGTCCCACCAACTGCCGCTCGCCCGCAACGTGGTGTGGCGCGACGGCTCCGGGGAACTCGACCCGATCGATCGGTGAGCACCGCCCCGCGGCCAGGACGCTCCCCGTCCCCGCAGTTTTTCGAAACGCTTGCGAACGGCGTTCTGCGCGCGCGATTGTTTTGCCGTGCTGTCCTGACTGGGCAGGCGACGAAGGAGAATGAGATGAGCTCACCCGATCCGGCGCGGGCGCCCCGCGGACGCCGCCCGGCCGGCCCCTCCGAGCTGGCCGATTGGGATCAGACGATCTCCCTGCCCGCGGTCGGCCACGGCCACGGGGCCGTCGGCGGCCTGGCGCTTACGGCCCTCGGCGTCGTGTTCGGCGACATCGGCACGAGCCCGCTGTACTCACTGCAGACGGTGTTCAGCGCCGAACACAACGCCGTCGCCCCCACCCGCGAGGACGTGTTCGGCGTCGTCTCCATGGTGTTCTGGGCGATCACGATCGTCGTCTCGTACTGCTACTGCTACCTGATGATGAAGGCCGACAACGAGGGCGAGGGCGGCATCCTGTCGCTGGTCGCGATGCTGCGGCGCACGCTGGCGTCCCGGCCGAAGCTGGTCGGCATCGCGCTGACGATGGGCATCCTCGGGGCGTCCCTGTTCTACGGCGACTCGGTCATCACGCCGGCCATCTCGGTGATGTCGGCGATCGAGGGCCTCGCGGTCGTCGACCCGAGCTTCCAGAGCCTCGTGCTGCCGCTGTCGCTGATCGTGCTGACCGTGCTGTTCTCGGCCCAGCGCTTCGGGACGGCCGCCGTCGGACGCCTCTTCGGCCCCGTCATGTGTCTGTGGTTCGTCACGCTGGCCGCCCTGGGGCTGCCGCACCTGCTGTCGCGGCCCGAGATCCTGGGGGCGATCTCGCCGCACCACGCGCTGGCGTTCGCGATCGCGCGTCCGGGGGTGGCGTTCATCGCGATGGGCGCGGTCGTCCTGACGGTCACCGGCGTCGAGGCCCTGTACGCCGACATGGGTCACTTCGGGCCGAAGCCCATCCGGCTCGCGTGGTTCTGCCTGGTGTTCCCGTCGCTGGTCATCGCGTACATGGGGATGGGGGCGATGATCCTGAGCGACCCCCGGACGATCGACAACCCCTTCTTCCATCTGGCGCCCGACTGGGCCCGCATCCCGCTCGTCGTGCTCGCCACGCTGGCGACGGTCATCGCCTCCCAGGCGGTGATCTCGGGGGCGTTCTCGGTGTCGCGGCAGGCCGTCCGCGCCGGGCTGCTGCCCCGGCTGAACGTGAAGCACACCTCCAAGCAGGAGGGCGGGCAGATCTATATCGGCTCGATCAACTGGATCCTGTTCATGGGCGTCCTGCTTTTGATCGGCGTCTTCCAGTCGTCGTACGCGCTGGCGAGCGCGTACGGGCTGGCCGTGACCGGCACGCTGCTGCTGGAGATCACGATCTTCCTCATGCTGGCCCACTTCGTGTGGCGCGTGCACCCGGTGAAGATCGGCATCGCGCTCGTGCTGATCGTCGGCATCGAGCTCGTGTTCTTCCTGGCCAACGTGGCGAAGATCCTCCACGGCGGCTGGCTGCCGCTGCTGATCGCCGGCACGATCGTGACGATCATGATGACCTGGCGCCGCGGCAGCAGCGAGGTCGCCGAGCGGCGGGCCATCATCGAGGGCCCGCTGGCGGAGTTCATCGACCTGGTGCGCGAGGGCCACGTCCGGCGCGTGCCCGGCCTCGCGGTCTTCCCGCACCCGGACGCCAAGACGGTCCCGCTCGCCCTGCGGCAGAATTTGGAGTTCAACCACGTCCTGCACGAGCATGTCGCGATCGTCACGATCATCAACGAGAACGTGCCGCACATCCGTCACGTCGACCGCGCCCTCGTGAACGACCTCGGGTACGCCGACGACGGCATCGTGCACATCTCGTACCGGGTGGGCTTCAACGACAGCCAGTTCGTGCCGAAGGCGCTGGCGTGGGCGCAGGGCAAGACCCCCGAGATGGACCTCGACCCGAGCGAAGCCCGCTACTTCCTGTCGTCGCTGCGCCTGCAGCCGCGCGACGTGCCGACGCTGCGGCCACGCTGGCGACGCCAGATCTTCCTGTGGCTCTCCCGGAACGCGGCCCAGCGCACCCAGGACTTCCACCTGCCCGCCGAACGCACGATCGTCATCGGCGGCAACCTGGAGATGTAGCGGCCGGCGCCCGGACGCTGCGTCCGGGCTCTGGCCCGGCGTCCGTCGTTCGAGGACGCCTCTCCCGCCCATGCGCGGACGCCCCCGGCGCCGGCCGGCGCCGGGGGCGTCCTGATGGAAACGTCCCCACCGGGGGACATCGGTGGGTACTGTGGTGCCCGTTATCTCGCGGGAGTCCCGGCAGGGGCTGAGATCAGGCTGAGGCCGCCTGGACCGTCCGAACCTGTCCGGATCATGCCGGCGAAGGAAGAGAGGATCCTTCATGACTTCCGTTCACCCTCAGCACCGTCTCGACTACGTGACCGACGGCGACGTCCGCGTCCCCGTGACCGCGATCTCGCTCGCGGATTCACCCGACGGCCCCAACGAGGACGTCCGCGTCTACCGCACCAGCGGCCCGGACGCCGACCCGACCGTCGGCCTGCCGCCGCTCCGGGAGGACTGGATCCTGGCGCGCGGCGACGTCGAAACCTACGACGGCCGCACCCGGAATCTCCTCGACGACGGCCGCGGCGCGGTCCGCCGCGGGGAGGCGTCCCAGCGGTGGCACGGCCGCCGCAACCCCGTGCGGCGGTCGGCCGACGGCAGGACGGTCACGCAGATGCACTACGCCCGGCGAGGCGAGATCACCCCCGAGATGCGGTTCGTCGCGCTGCGCGAGAACGTGGACGTCGAGCTCGTCCGGGCGGAGGTCGCCGCGGGTCGCGCGATCATCCCGGCGAACGTGAACCACCCCGAGAGCGAGCCGATGATCATCGGGCGCGCGTTCCTGACGAAGGTGAACGCGAACATCGGCAACTCGGCCGTGACGAGCTCGATCGAGAAGGAGGTCGAGAAGCTGCGGTGGTCCACCCGGTGGGGCGCCGACACGGTCATGGACCTCTCGACGGGCGACGACATCCACACCACGCGGGAGTGGATCCTGCGCAACTCGCCGGTCCCGATCGGCACCGTGCCGATGTACCAAGCCCTCGAGAAGGTGGACGGCGTCGCCGAGGACCTCACCTGGGAGGTGTTCCGCGACACCGTCATCGAGCAGGCCGAGCAGGGCGTCGACTACATGACGATCCACGCGGGCGTCCTGCTGCGCTACATCCACCTGACGGCCCGGCGCGTCACCGGCATCGTGTCGCGCGGCGGCTCGATCATGGCGGGCTGGTGTCTCGCGCACCACACTGAGTCGTTCCTGTACGAGCACTTCGACGAGCTGTGCGAGATCTTCGCGCGGTACGACATCGCCTTCTCGCTGGGGGACGGCCTGCGTCCGGGGTCGATCGCGGACGCCAACGACGAGGCGCAGATGGCCGAACTCCGGACCCTCGCCGAGCTCACCGAGCGCGCCTGGGCCTACGACGTGCAGGTGATGGTGGAGGGCCCGGGCCACATCCCGCTGCACCTCGTGCCGGGCAACGTCGAGGTCGAACAGGACTGGTGCAAGGGTGCCCCCTTCTACACGCTCGGGCCGCTCGTCACCGACATCGCCCCCGGCTACGACCACATCACGTCGGCGATCGGGGCGGCCGTCATCGCTCAGCACGGGACGGCGATGCTGTGCTACGTGACGCCGAAGGAGCACCTCGGCCTGCCGAACCGCGACGACGTGAAGACGGGCGTGATTACCTACAAGATCGCCGCCCACGCCGCGGACCTCGCCAAGGGTCACCCCGGCGCCCAGGTGCGCGACGACGCCCTCAGCAAGGCCCGGTTCGAGTTCCGGTGGCGCGACCAGTTCGCGCTCTCCCTCGACCCGGAGACCGCCGAGGCCTTCCACGACGAGACCCTGCCCGCGGAGCCCGCCAAAACCGCCCACTTCTGCTCCATGTGCGGCCCGAAGTTCTGCTCGATGCGCATCAGCCAGGACATCCGCGACCAGATGGCCACCAAGTCGCGCGAGTTCATCGAGTTGGGCAGCCACGTCTACCTCGATCAGGACGCCGTGGGCGCCGACCGCTGAGTGCGTTCGCGAGGGGCGTCCCGGGGCGCCCCTCGCCCCGAACGCGCCCGGCTTGTCCGGTCAAGGTCGGCACCCCTGACCGTTCCGGCCACCCACACCCTGATCGGTTACCGGCACCCTGACCGGACCGGCCACCCACACCCTGACCGGCCTGCTCCCCCGTCACCCGTCGCCCCTCTTCACCGGCCCGTTCCCCTCAGCACCCTGACCGGCCCGTTCTCACCACGACGGGTCGAGCGGGGCCCCGCTCAGGGGTCGCCTTCCAGAACGAGCCAGTCAGGGTCGACGGCCGACGGCCGACGGCCGACGGTCGGCGGTCGGCGGTCGGCGGCCAGGGCCCCAGCTCCCGGGTGCACGACCGCTGTTGTTTGCTCACCAGTCGTGGGCAAACAACACGGTCGTGAAGACCGCGACCCCTCGGGGTGCGCGGCTGCACCCGGCGAGGGCGGTGTGCCGCGCCGTCGTCCGGTCGCCCGTCGTCCAACCGCGCGGCGTCCAGCGGGCCGTCGTCCGCCCGTCGCCCGGCCGCCCTACCCGAACCGCGCGATCTCGATCTTCTTCATGCCCAGCAGCGCCTCGTAGGCGCCCGGCTTGGTCATGAGCTCGTCCAGGTTGTCCGGGACGACCTGCCAACTCACCCCGAACCGGTCGGCGCACCAGCCGCACTGTTCGGCGTCCGGGTCGACGCTGAGCTGCTCCCAGGAGCGGTCCAGCTCGTCCTGCCCCGCGCACTCGACCATCAGCGACACCCCGCAGGTGAACGTGTCGATGCCCTCGACGCCGGAGTCCATGGCGGCGAACCACTGCCCGAGCAACTCGGCCTCGCCGAACATCAGGGCGCCGGGTGCCGCGGGCCCGGTCTGCTGGGGATAGGGGGCGAGGTGGCCGACGCGTCCGCCGAAGACCCCCGCGTAGAACTCGAGCGCTTCGCGCGCCCGGTTCTGGGCGGGTCCGCTGAACAGGAGCGACGGGATCACGAACGGACGCGGCTCACCGGCCGGGTCCGTCAGCATCAACTGCCACGTCACCCCGTACCGGTCGGCGACCCAGCCGTACCGGCTGCTGAAGGGGTAGGCGTCCAACGGCATCAGGACGCGGCCGCCCTCGCTCAGCGCCGCCCACAGCTCGTCGAGGTGCTCGCGGGCCTGCGGGTCGAAGGCCGGGTCGAAGTTCAGCATGAACGAGATGGACTGGTTCACGGGGAACTCCGGTCCGGCGTTGATCGCGATCAGCCGGTAGCCGGCGATCTCGAACTCGACCGTCAGGGGCAGCCCCGCGTACTCCTTCTGGAAGTCGGGCAGCCCCTCGGTCGGGTAGTGCTGCGTGGCGGTGACGCGTCCGCCGGGGAACACGGACGCGTAGAACTCGGCCGCCTCGGCGGCGACGTGGTCGAACCAGATGGTGGGGACGATGCGTTGCATGGCGATCCTCTCTCGGCCGGGCCGGCGCCGCGCACGACGAACGTGCGGGCCGACGCCTCACTGTCGCAGACCGGACGCCCGCGTGGCACCCCAGCCCCGCGGCTGTCGCGGAGGGCTACAGCGAGACGCCCACGAGGTGCCCGACGGCGTAGGTGAGGCCCATGGCCAGCGACCCGACGACGACGTTCCGCAGCATCGGGCGCACCGGCGACCCGCCGCCCAGCCGCGCGCTCGTGAACCCGGTGAGCATCAGAGCCGCGAGCACCGCGCCGACCGTCGCCGGCACGCGCACGGACGCGGGCGACAGCACCATCGTCAGCAGCGGGATCAGCGCGCCCAACGCGAAGGCGGCCATGGACGCCCACGCCGCCTGCCAGGGGCTCGTGCGCTCGTGGGCGCTGATGCCCAGCTCGGCCTCGGCGTGGGCGGCGAGCGCGTCGTGGGCGGTCAGCTCGCGCGCCACCTGCAGGGCCAGCCCCTCGGAGATGCCCTTGGCGCGGTAGATGCCGGCGAGCTCGCGAAGCTCCTCCTCGGGACGCTCGGCCAGCGCGCGGCGCTCCATGTCGAGTTCGGCGATCTCGGTGTCCTTCTGGCTGCTGACGGAGACGTATTCGCCGCCCGCCATCGACAGGGCCCCGGCGACCACACCGGCGAGCCCGGCGATGAGCAGGGCGAGCGAGTTGCTGGACGCGCCCGCCACGCCCATCACGAGCCCGGCGGTCGAGACGATGCCGTCGTTCGCCCCCAGGACGCCCGCGCGCAGCCAGTTCAGCTTGCGTCCCAGGCCGCCGGTGCGCTCGGCCGGCTCGGGGACCGCCGCGAGAACCGGCGCCGGGCCGGCGCTGCTGAGGTCGGGGCTGCGCAGGCCAGCGCTGTGAAGGCCGGCGCTGTGAACGTCGGCGCTGTGAACGTCGGCGCTGCTGAAGTCGGCGCTCGTGAGATCGGCGGTGCTCATGGCACCACTGTGCGCCGCGCATAACGATGTCCGCAAGCAAGGTTTGGCGTGCCTAACCCGGCCCCGACAAGGGGTTTCTTAGGCAAGCCTCAGCACACGCGGCCCTCGCCGACACGCCGGCCGCGGCGTCCTCACCGCTGGAGCAGAGCGCCGCTCAGGCGCTCGAGCTCGTCGTCGTCGAGCGCGAGCTCGGCGGCCCGCGCGGAGTCGATGACGGACGC
>NZ_JBDHZL010000010.1:0-51362 GCF_039811905.1 Nigerium sp.
GCCGACGATCTCGGAATCGAGACCGAGAACACCGCGAAGTGGTGGCAGAACCACCTCATCCACGGCACCACCTTCGAAGCGGGACAGCTCGTCATCATCGATGAGGCCTCCCTGGCCGGCACCCTGTCACTGGACCGCCTCACCCACCTCGCCCAGGAAGCGGGCGCGAAGGTGCTGCTGGTCGGCGACTACGCCCAACTGCAATCCGTGGACGCCGGCGGTGCGTTCGCGATGATCGCCAGAGGCAGGTCCGATACCCCCGAACTGGTCGACGTTCACCGCTTCACCCACGCCTGGGAGAAGACCGCCTCGCTCGAACTACGCCACGGACGCACTCACGCCATCGACACGTACCTCGCCCACGAGCGCATAGCGGAGGGCGACGGCGAGGCCATGACCGATGCCGCCTACAACGCCTGGCGCACCGACCGCGACGCGGGACTGATGTCTGTGTTGATCGCCGAGACCCATCAAGACGTGACCGTGCTGAACGGTCGCGCCCGCGCCGACCTGATCCTCAACAAGACGCTGAACCCCGACCGCGAAGTCGAACTGCGCGACGGAACCGCCGCAGGCGTCGGCGACACCATCATCACCCGACGCAACAACCGGAACCTCCGCACTGCGGCCGGGCGGCACTGGGTACGCAACGGCGACATCTGGACCGTCACCGCCGTCGGTGACGACGGGACAATCACTATCGCGCGCGATTACGGGACCGGAACCACCGTCCGCGACGACGGAACCATCAGGGCTCGCAGGCGTGGACGCAGATTCGGCGGCAGCATCGTGCTTCCAGCGGGGTATGTGGCTGAGCATGTCGATCTCGGCTACGCAGTCACCGCGTACCGCGCGCAAGGCATCACGACCGACACTACGCACGTGTTGGTCGAACCGACCTCGACGAGGGAGACCTTCTACGTCGCGATGACCCGAGGGCGGCACGCGAACCATGCCTACGTGACGCTCGACCGCGCCGACGACCATGCCCAGCCGCACCCCGGTGACGACCCACACGCCACCGCGCGAAGCGTGCTCTACGGCGTTCTGCAGCACAGCGGCGCCGAACTCTCGGCGCACGAGACCCTCATGGTTGAGCAGGACCAGTGGGGCTCGATCGCCCAGCTCGCCGCCGAGTACGAGACGATCGCCGCCGCCGCTCAGCATGACCGCTGGGCCACTCTCGTCCGTACCTCCGGGCTCACCGACGAACTGGCCGAGAGCGCCATCGAGTCCGACGCGTTCGGCCCGCTTGCGGCTGAACTCCGTCGAGCTGAGGCGAACCGTCACAACGTCGATGCGCTCCTCCCGCGGCTTGTCGCTGCGCGCGGCTTCGGTGATGCCGATGACATCGCCGCCGTACTCCACTATCGGGTCGAGCGGGCGACCGTGCGCCCGGCAGGCTCGGGCAGGATTCGCAAGTCACCGCGACTGATCGCCGGCCTGATCCCACAGGCGCACGGCGTCATCGACGCCGAGATGCGCGTGGCGCTCGACGAGCGAGAAGCACTGATCGAGGCACGCGCCGACGGCGTACTCGACAGTGCGCTCGCCGAGGACGTGCCGTGGACGAAGGCACTCGGCACGCCGCCCGCCGATCAACGGCAAGCCGCGGTTTGGCGCAAGGCCGCACGAGTGGTCGCCGCCTAGCGAGACCGCTACCGCATCACCGACGACGCACCCCTCGGCGCCCCACCCGAGTCGGCCGCCCAGCAGATCGACGCCGCCCGAGCGCGCTCCGCGCTCGATAAGGTACGTCAGCTGGTCGCTGATGAGAGCCGTCAGGCAGAGGTCGATCTCCAGGCCGTCAGGCGCGACCAGCCCGGGCCTGGGCGCAGCATCTGACCCTTCCCAATGTCATGACTGGGGCGTAGCCTTGAAGGTGAGGCGGATTTCTCCTTACCTTTGGGCCGCTCGCGGCAGACCTTCGGGTCACTCTCCACGCACCGTCTCGACAACGACTCGCGTGTTGAGAGGAGCCCATCATGATCCGCCTACTGTGGACAGCCAGCGCCGAGGTCCGCTACTTCCTGCGTCGCTACATGCCGAGCAACGTCCTGCTCGACCTGATCCGCACCAGGAAGGGGCTGAAGTGGGGCATGCCAGCGATGCTGCTCGCCGGCCCATATCTGGCCATCGCCTTTTGGTGCACCACACTCATCGAGAACGGCGGCCCAGGATGGCTCCACCTCGTGGTCCTGCTCTGCATCTGGAACGCTCTCAAGATGATGGCCATCGGCCCGGTGAGCGTCGTCCTCGTCGTGAAGGCTCGCGCACGGGAGCGCCGGACCAGGAATCAGGCCGAAAGCGGTGCTCATGACCGAAACTCTCAGCCAGAACTCATACGAAGCGTCAGCTGACGTGCGATAGATAGACGGTGGCCTGTCACTCCGATTCCTCGATTCCTTTGGTTGCGGGAAGAGCGTGTAGCGGCGCGTATGGGCGCGGCGGGTCCGGTAGGCGCGCTCTATTCGGATGCGAGAACATCGAAGCTGCCCTTGGTCACGCTCTGCACATACGACGCAGCACCAGCAATCAGCCTGAGTTGTTCGTCCGAGGATGCCTTGATACTGAGGCCTGGTTGCGCGATGACAGTCGAGATACGAGGGAACAGTTGGGGAGCTTGCTGCCGGATTCCGAACAGAGCTCCCCGGTCGCCGATCTCGAAGGGACTCAGACCGGTTCTCCTCGTGTACGCCTTCGCTCGGCGATCAAGGTGCTCCAGCAGCGGAAGTGCCCCGTTGTCGCGCCATCGTGCTCCACGCATCGCCTGGCCACATACTTCGTACAGGTCGCTGAGGCGTGAGCCGGCGGTGGGCTTCGATGAGTACTTGCAGTGCACCAGCGTGATATGAAGATCACCCTTGTCGACGCGGATACCTACAAGGTCGGCGGCTTCGCCAGCGCGGTCGTCGTCGATGAGGATGTCGAAGGTCTGGTCTTGCGACAGGAATCGGGCCATGTACGCCTGAATAGAGTTTGCCTTGCGCTCGATCCCTTGCGACTCCACTGTGATGTCAACGCCATTGCTCGCCCAGTCGAGCGCACGGAGTCGCTCGCGCGGGTAGGGAGGCAACTCCGTCCGTGGTGCCAGGAGCCGATCATCCCCGGTCACCATTCGATCTCCCGATAGGAAGAGGGTCGGCTTGTCGCTGTTGAGCCAGGTTGAGAAAGGCGTTCTCACGTCTCGCCAGCCGACTACTTCGGCGTCGTCGCCCTTCGCACGGTAGTGCAGGCCCTGCGATCCGAAATGTCCCTCATAGGCGAGCTCCCAGGTGGGAGTCATGATCGAGAAGCAGAGTGGTCCGCTGGTGCCGTAGTCGTCGATCCTGAACTCGGCATCGGTCAGAAGCACGCTTGAGTCCTTGTAGCTGAGCCTGGATGATGTGCCGTTTCCCAGGTACAGCTTCCAAGGCCACTCCATCGCGAGGATTGGGAATGCTGGTCGTTCTCTTACGTCGATCGGGATGATCATGGAGCGGAAGAGCGAATGAACGTCGATGCTGCCGTCGCTCAGCTTCGCACCTTGCTGTCGGCACCAGGTGCGCCACTCAGCGAGGTTCGGAGCGGTACGCATGGACCAAAATCTCCCCGAGAGCGACGCCGCGATGGTGACACGCTCACCTTCCTCGAAGGCTTTCGCTGCGACATGCGTGTTGGACTTGTGCGTGCGCTCAGCCTCCGTAAGTGCCGTCTCCACGTCACTGCCGACGTGCATCGAGAAGCGCTTGTCGCGATCGCGTGCGTCGAGAAGGCCGATATTGGTGGGAATCAGCCTGTCCAGCTTCGAGAAGACTTTGAAGGTGTCGTATCCGCTGACCGGTCTCGGTTCGTGGCCGAGCACCGCCTCGACGAGGTCATCGAGACTGTGCTTCGTGTCGGAACAGTGGACGTAGAGGATGCCTTGACCGCGATCGAGGTACATCGCGAGCAGCGTGTAATCAGTGGCACGAAGTGACGGGATATCTCCCCACCGCAGGTCAGAAATAGTCTCGACAACGAACCAGGCAATAGTGTTCTCTGCGTTGAGGCTGACGAGGTCGTCCAACACGGAGTCCCCGTAGATGTCCCGTGCCGCGAGCGGGTTCCAGTCGGTAGTGGATGTCGCGAAGGCCTTGGCGCTCATCTTGGGTTCCAGGAGTCCGACGGGCACATCCGGCGGGTTGTCGACGAATGATGCCTCAAACTCGCTAACCTCGTTCGCGCGCTCAGTGGCGCGCTCAGTGATATCGCTGAGCACCTTGTCCCAGTCTGGGTCCTCGCGAAGAAGGAACCGCATCGGCGAGAGTGCGTGGCGTGGCTCTTGGCGCACGAAGACGCTCGCCCTGCCAATCGGGAGTGGAGATGATGTTCTGGCGAGACGGCCGATGAGTTGCACCATTGGGCTCAGCGATCTGTGCGCGTCGTGGAATGCCCCCACCTTCAGAGTCGGTAGATCGAACCCTTCTCCAAGCATGTCAACACAGACGATCACGCGGCTGGTCCGGGCTCGCATCGCCTCAAGCGTCTCTGCTCTACGACGGGCCGACATCGAGTCGTAGATGACCCTCGGCGTCAACTCGGGGGCAATGCGTGTGTAGAGCGCGTGAACTTCATCTGCCCTCGCCTTCGACCCCACCCGTGCCAGCAGCAGGTGCTCGTGACCAGCGGCCAGGTCTGCTCGCAGCCGCGAAACCGCGGCCACAGCCAATGCCTCATCGTCATCGTCCAGATCGAGCACCGCACTGAAGTCGATGGTGCTGAAGTAACCCTCCTTTTGGGCTTCGCGTAACGGGAAGCGGAAGATGACCCGGCCCGGCAGCGTCAATCCGTCGCGACGGAACGGCGTTGCAGTGAACAGAAGCGTCGGCCGGTTCGCGAAGACCCGGATGATCTCTGTCCATGTTCGAGCCGGAGCGTGGTGCGCCTCGTCAACGAGTAGGTGCGTGAAACCCTGGAAGAAGACCCCGCGCACCTCCGGCTCGTTGGCGTGTATCGCGTTTGGGGTCGCGACCACAACGTTCGCCGCTTCGACAAAGGCTCTCGCCTCGGCATCGTCGGCGAACCGCCCCTCTAGCCGTCCCACCCTGGGGCGTAGCGCGGAGCGGTCGACAATGCCTTCGAGTTGAAGGATTCCCAGGGTCTCAAACTTGGTGGCGATCTGATCTCGAAGCGCGGTTGAGGGAACTACCACGAGCACGCGCTCGGGGCGTTGCGCAACCAGCCACGCCAGCATGGTCTCTGTCTTCCCAGTGCCGGTCGGCATGACGACGATCCCAGGCTCAGATAGACCGGACGACTGATAGCCGACGATGGAATGAAGTGCCGCGATCTGCGGGCGCCTCAGGCTGTGGGGCTGATCATGAGCGGTGAATCCAATGGCACCGTCGAAGGATCGGATGACATCGCTCGCTTGAACTGCCTCTCGACCACCAGCCCATTTGATCTGGGCGTTCTTTGATCGGCGGACCGGAAGCCTCGCCGCAAGCGGCCCCTCGGTTGGGAGTTCAGCGGCGCGAGTTACGGGCCACTGTCCGAAGGGCGTGCTCACCAATTCGAGGCCCGACTCAGCCTCAAGTGCCTCGACGTTGTCATACGCCGGAACCAGCAACTGACGGACTACGTTCTTGCCCGCCACGTGCGGCGTCGCCCAGACATCCTCGGTCCGGTATTCCACATCGAGCCTCTCTCTTCTTCGCCTACCCAGGGAGCACGACTGCCAACAAGCGCGTCGCGATCAGCCCTTGGATGACCTCGGGTCGTTCCCGGGTGCGATCGTGTCTTGCGCGCGGATCGTCCCTTTGAGCGAACGGACCTGTAGCTCGCCGCCTCCGTCGTTGCCGAGGATCGTGCGGGCGCGCTGAATGCCTTCGGCCTGTGTGGAGGTTACGGCGCTGGCGCGATCAGCTCCTGGCTTCCGCACCTCCCAGTCGCCGTCGCTTCGACGCTGGACTACTCGCTTGTTGGGTTCGGTCATGATCTTTCCTTTCTCGGATGGGACTGCTGCCCACTACTTCCTGTTGTCTGGATGGTCTTTCACCAGCGTCAGCTTGGGCTGGGGATCGTCGATGTCAGCTAGCCGTCGTATGTGACGAGGCGTCATCTGGAGGTCTTCCGCGACCTGCGTCAGCGGCACACCTGCCTGGTCAAGCAGCTCAAGCGCGGACTTCAGGAGTTCCGGCCGCTCGCCGGGATAGTCGTGAACCGGCATGGGTCGCCGAGCGATCCCATTCAGCGTGATGTACGCGCGACGGGCTGTGGACTCCGAGATGAGATCAAGCTCCCGGGACCGGAAGATCAGCGAGTTGATGGAGACCCCCCACAGCTGGCTAAGTTCGTCGTATCGATTGAAGTTGATGCGCCGAGGCAGCTGGTCACGGATCGCGTCGCGAGGAGTCAGGAACTCAGCCGCGAACATGTCCGCCTGCCGCTCAAGTTGGCTATCTGTTCCTTGTCGGCCGTGATGAAGGACGATGTGTCCGAGTTCGTGCGCGGCCGAGAACCGATGCCGCATTACATCGTTGGCCTTGTCTGGGGTCAGCACGATCATGGGACGTGGTAGCGCGGTGGTCGAGAAGGCGTCGATCCGGCTCTTCTCGTCAAGTGCGAGGTCTTCCTTAATGGAGAAGAAGACGGTCAGGATGCCGTGCTGTTCAAGCTCGTAAACGAGGTGATTGATCGGCACGGTCCCGAGCATCCAGTATTGACGCATGGCCCTCGCTGCTGTCACAGGGTCGGGCACATCCGATGAGTCGACCTGCGCCCAGGTTGGGAGGTCTAGATCAGGGAACTCCACGCTCTCTTCGAGGTAGCAGCTGAGTTCCCAGGCTTGTTCGACATACGCAGTCGCTTGCTGCTGTTGCGCGACAGTCGTGGAACGGAGTCGACGGAACGATGCTTCAGCGATGTCCACCTGGACGCGTGGACGCCCGAGCGCGAAGAAGCCCGGCGGGACACCGAGCGCCATAGCTAGGGCAGCGACCGTCTCTGCGCGGGGACGCACCTCTCCACGTTCGTACTGCCCGATCGCGGCGGCCGACACGCCAACCTTGCGATGAAGGTCAGCCTTGGACATCTTGCTGATCCGACGAGCCTGAGCTAACCGCGCTGGGTCAAACATCCTGGCAACGGCCGCTAGGTCAGCGTCGCCTACGTGCTCTGTCGGCATCGGTCAGCTGCCTTCCTGCTCGGACCGCCGCTGGCGCAGCTTCACCGAGGTGCGCGGACGCTCGCCGCTGTTGAACCCGGCGACAGGCTTCAACATGGTGCGCGAAGCATCGACCGAAGAAGGCGCGCGCTCATAGGTGAGCCGCTCGGGGTCTGCAAACTCCAGGTACCGACCGTTCAATCGCGCGGGAGCGAAGTAGACCGTACCCACACCCTGCGGCGTACTGCTGTAGTACGGAACGAAGAGCGTAGTGCGGGGCACGGCCAGCTCGACGTGACTGAGCGCATCCTCAAGCGACGCAGGCTGATCTCCTTCGAGAACGTCACTGATGTCGAAGAGCCCGGGGTCCGAGTACTTGACGTTGCTCGTCTTTGAGAGGAGTTCACGGCGCGAGTCAGGCAAGTAGCTGAGCCGCACACGGCGAAAATTGCGCGGCATCTGCTTGCCCACCCGTTGCGCGAAGATGAGCGTGTTGCCGACGAAGGTCAGCATCCGCCGGGTGGTCGGGACCTTTGCCTCCCGATAGGAAGGTAGGTCGGACAGGAGTGCGCGGAGCTCCTTCTGCACACCACGGGCCATGCCAGCGCCGTACACGTCCTGGTCCCCATCGGGATCGTCATACGCTGCCTGAGCGCGGGCCGAGCGATCCTGGCTGCGCTGGATCGCGGTTGGGATTCGGTCGCGGAGTGCCGCGAGCTCTGTTGGCTGGAACTCGCTGCGCCAGTCGTCGCTGTCGTGTTGCTGAGCCACCGGGCCCTCCTTCGTCGTCACGAAGGACTCTAGCACACGACTTTAGTCTCACTCGTAAATCCGTCAGAGTTGGCACGGGCAGGATGGCTGTCGCGGTCACTCTTCACTCGGTTCAACGCCCTTAGACTGTCAGATCGGACCCGGCGAGTCAGTCGAGACGCGAATCGTCGGTGCCATCCACGATGAGTCCCGCCTCGACCAGTGCCGCGCGTACGGCCTTACGGTCCACTCCCATCCGACGGCCGATGGCGCGCATCGAGACACCTGCTCGGGCGAGGCGCACTGCCTCTGCCTTCTCGTCGATCCCCAGCCCCGGTCGGCGGCTCGGCACGTTGCGGCGACGGAGGTGAGCGAACACAGTGGCGCGGTGGATGCCGTACCTCTCAGCGAGTGCCTTGACGCTCATCCCGGCGAGGTAGTCGCCGACGAGCGAGTCAACCTCGGCGGCGGTGAGAAAAGTTTGAGCCGTCTCGACAGTCCTCACAACAGGGCCACGATCGTCCTTCGGAGCGGTATCCTGGGGACGTCGAGAGACCTCGTAGACCCCACGGTCTAGGCGGTTGACCAGGGTTTTTGTCTTGGGGGCGGAGTTGCCGAACGTACTACTCAGGCACCCCAACGGGACGGTCAGACACACTCGGTTCGTCCGGCCGCCTCAAGGCATGAGACCTCGTCGAACACCTATTGGGGCCGTGTGCACAATGGTGAGCCGACCTTCAGGGCGAACGCGGTACGCGGCGGATCAGGAAGCTGTCGAGAGCTTTCGCACGACGTACTGGTTCAGGCTGATGTGCTGTTCGGCGGCTTCCAGGGCCAGGCGTCGATGGAGGTCTTCTCCGAGCCGGAGCTGAAATTTTCCGGAGTAGGTACGCGTGGACAATGGCTCAGGCACATCCTCGCCGGCGGCCTGCAGGTCTTGGATCACCTCGGTCACCAGATCGCGCAGCCCGCGCAGCGCGTCCTCCGGGGTGCTCGCCAGCCACGACAGCGAGGGGAATTCCACGCAGGTCGCAACGAACTCGGCGTCCTCGCCGGACCAGGTGACGCGGAAGCTGTAACGGGCCGCGTCAATCGCCGTATCGGTCATCTCGCCTCCATCTTCTCGATCGCTGCCAAGACCTGCCTGACTTGGTAGGGCTTGGCTCGGCCATGGTCGTTCTGGATGTTCACGCGGGGATCGCCGGGCCAGGGTGTCTTGTAGACCGCATGTGATCCGCCCGTCATGCGGGGTGTGCCGAAGTGGTGCTCGCACACTTTAGCCAAGTCGGCGTAGCTGACGTTGCGGGGATTCGCTCGCATCTGGGCGAGGATTTTGGCAACGCTCGGCACCTCCCAATAGTACTACATGCAGTACCAAGATGTCACACGCATACAACACCCCAGCTCCCCAAGATCGCACCGCGCGGGGCCGGTTCCCGTGGAGCGCTCACGGCGCAAACCGCGGCGCACACCGGCTGCCCGGCGCCACCGTGCTGCAAACACGTTCGTCCCGCCTCCGCTCCCACGCAAAGTTCCTGATCGTTGACAGCCGGTACGTCGTGGTCACGAGCGCCAACGTCTCCAAGAGTGCCGAGCGCTTCAACGTCGAACTCGGCCTCGTCGTCGAGAACCGCACCACAGCCGAACAGATCGAACGCCAGATGCGGTTGCTGGAGGCATCCATCTACACGACAGTCCGTCGCTGATGCGTGCTGAACCAATCCGGACCCTGTCGTGGTTCGGTGCCCGCATGACACCGGGAGACCGCCAACACAGACCCCCTTGTCGGGGGCGGCGCCGTGCTGACACGCTACGGGGATGACCACCATCGGTTGGGACGCTGGCTCTTGGACCCACGAACCCGCTGCGACCAGGATCGACGGCGACGACCTGCTCGTCACGGCGGTCGAGTCCAGCGATGCCTGGCGCAACACGAGCTACGGGTTCGTGCACGACACCGAGCACGCATTGTTGACTCCGATGCCCGCGGAGTCCGCGGTCGAGGTCGATTTCGTGGCCGAGTTCAGTCAGCAGTTCGACCAAGCCGGCGTCTTCCTCCGAGCCGATGCGGAGCACTGGGTGAAGGCGGGCGTCGAGTTCGCCGACGGCGCTCCCCAGGTCGGTGCGGTCGTGACGTGGCCACACAGCGACTGGTCGGTCTCGCCGGTCCCCGGCTGGCTGGGGCGGACGGTGACGGTCCGCGCGTCGCGCAGCGGCGACGCGGTGACGATCCGGGCCGGTGTCGACGGGGAGCTGGCGTTGGTGCGGGTGTTGCCCGTCCCTCCGGACGCCTCGTTGTCAGCCGGGCCGCTGGTGTGCGCGCCCACCCGGGCCGGGCTGACCATCCGCTTTACCGGCTGGCGTATCGGAGATCCTGACGGCTCCCTGCACCCCTGACTTCTGGAGATCGGAAGGACTCCCCGATGGGCACGAGGACGCGCCCAGGCACGGACGCCACCGCTGTCTAAATTTCACCTGGGTAACAGGCTGAGACCTCACCCACCCATCGGTCAGTCACCCGGTCGTGCGGACGCCTGCCGTCGCGTCCGAAGGGCCCGCTCGGCCCGCCAGGCCACCTGACAAGCCAGGACGCCGACGGCGATGCCGATCCCGGCCACGGCGAGCGCCGGCCAGGAGCCGACGTCGAGCGTGAAGAAGTGGGCCAGCGCCGGGACGCAGAAGATCACCGCGTAGGCGGCCGCGCCGCCCAGGATCAGGGCCCACTTCCACGGTTCGTCCGGTTTGGTGACCACGATCAGCACCCACATCGCGATGCCGATGACGACCAGCAGACAGGCCGTCGAGATCTGCTTCTGGCTGGCACCGCTCACGAACTGACGCAGCACGACGTAGCTCGCGAACGTGCACACCGCGATCGCGATGCCGGCCGGAGCCGCCCGCGACAAGGCGCGGCGCGCAAACCCGGGTTTCGCGCGGGCCGCGTTCGGCGCCAGCGACAAGAAGAACGCCGGGATCCCGATGGTGAACCAGGCGGTGATCGTGACGTGCAGCGGCACGAACGGGAACGGCAGCTGCGCCAGGCCGACCAGCAGCGCCAGCAGCACCGAGTAGAACGTCTTGGTCAAGAACAGCACGGCCACGCGCTCGATGTTGCCGATCACCCGGCGTCCCTCGGCGACCACCCTCGGGAGCACCGAGAACTTGTCGTCCAGCAGCACCAGCTGCGCGGCCGACCGGCTGGCCTCCGAGCCGCTCCCCATGGCGACGCCGACGTCGGCGTCCTTCAGCGCCAGCACGTCGTTGACGCCGTCGCCGGTCATCGCGACCACGTGCCCGCGCGCCTGCAGGGCACCCACCATGGCCCGCTTCTGCTGCGGGGTGACGCGCCCGAAGACGGCGTGGTTCGCCATGTCGTCGGCGAGCCGGGCGGGGTCGTCGGGCAGCGGTCGGGCGTCCACGGCGGTCCCGGTGATGCCGACCTGGCCCGCGACCGCGGCCACGGACGACGCGTTGTCGCCCGAGATCACCTTCACCGCGACGCCCTGGTCGGCGAAGTAGGCCACGGTGTCAGCGGCGTCCGGACGGATGTTCTGGCCGAGCGTCAGCAAGCCGATCACCTCGACGCCGTCGGGCACGCGCACCTCCCCGACCGGCGCCGAACTGCGCGCCAGACCGAGGACGCGCAACCCGCCCGCCCCGAGCCGCTCGGCTTCCTGCGAAACCGGCGATCCCGGGGACGCCAGCACGTCGACGGCGCCCAGCAGCAGGGTGGTGGGGCGTCCGGGGGCTGGTTCGAAGGTCGCGCCCGACCACTTGGTCCGCGAGCTGAACGGCTCGGTGGCGCGCAACGGCCACGGCTGCTCGGGTGCGCCGAGGTGGTCGGCGATCGCCTGCACGGTGGGGTTCGGGCTCGGGTCCGTCGCGGCCAACTGGGCCGCGAACGCGGCCAGGTCGGACTCCGGCACGAGGGCGTCCGGCCCGCCCTCGCCCGGACGGCGCACCGGCACGAGGCGCTCGAAGGTGAGCCCCGGGGCGGTCAGCGTCCCGGTCTTGTCGACGCACACGGTGTCGACCCGCGCCAGCCCCTCGATCGCGGGCAGTTCCTGCACCAGGCACCCGCGCCGGGCCAGCCGCACGACGCCCACCGCGAAGGCCACCGAGGTCAGCAGAATGAGCCCCTCGGGCACCATCGGGACGAGGGCGGCCACCAGATTCAGCAGCGCCTGGTTGCGGTCGACCGAGAGCTGCCGGACCTGCACCCAGATCGTCAGCGCGGCGACCGGGATCAACAGGTAGGTGACCCAGCGCAGGATCAGGTTCAGCCCGTTGCGCAGCTCCGAGTTCACCAGGGTGTACTTGGAGGCCTCCGCCGCCAGTTGGGCGGCGTAGGCGTCCGCTCCGACCCGGGTGGCCCGGTACGCGCCCCGGCCGGCCGCCACGAAACTGCCGGAAAGCACCTGGTCGCCGACCGCCTTGGCGACCGGATCGGACTCGCCGGTGAGGAGCGCCTCGTCGAGTTCGAGATGGTCCGTTTCGATCACGTCGCCGTCGACCATGACCTGGTCACCGGGCTGCAGCTCGATGACGTCGTCGAGCACCACCTGGCGCCGATCGAGCCGCTCCGCGGCCCCGTCGCGGCGCACCACCGGATGCGCTTCGCCGACGATCGCCAGCCGGTCCAGGGTGCGCTTGGCGCGGATCTCCTGGATGATCCCGACCACCGAGTTGACCACGATCAGCAGCGCGAACAGCCCGTTACGCAACGATCCGGTGATCACGACGAGCACGAGCAGCACCGACAAGATGGCGTTGATGCGGGTGAAGACGTTGGCGCGGATGATGCCCGCGACGGTGCGCCCCGACCTGGGCGGCAGATCGTTGACCTGGCCCGCCGCGATCCGCTCGGCCACCTCGGCCTCGTCCAGCCCAACCGCCCTGTTCAGCCCAGGTGTCTCCACGCTCACCGGGCCCATCCTGCCGTGAGCCGGGGTCCAACCCCGCATCCTTCAGGGAACAGCCGGGGCTCTCTCGGGGGCGTCCGCGTTGAGATGCGGCCTCGACGAGCCCGTTTCGTCGGCGGGTGGGAGTCGAGCGAGCGCCTCTCGCGGCCGCTCGAGTCTGACTCGCCCGCGGCAGGGAGGCCCCGAGGGAGCCTGGTTTTCGTCGGCGATGCCCGGCAGGCTGGCACACGAGGCGGCGGCGACGGCACCCGTCGCCGCCGCGAGCAGACGCCAACGAGGAGATCACGATGGACCACACTCCCCTGGGCCAGACCGACGTCGCCGTGCCGCCCCTGTGCATCGGCGGCATGAGCTTCGGCGAGGTCTTCGCCGACACGCACCAGTGGACGGCCGACCAGCCGACCACCCAGCAGATCATCGCCCGCGCCCTGGAACTCGGCGTCAACTTCATCGACACGGCGAACGTCTACGCCCACGGCACCAGCGAGCAGTTCATCGGCGCCTCGCTGAAGAATCTCGGCGTCCCGCGCGAAGACGTCGTGCTGGCCAGCAAGGTCTTCTTCAACGAGGGACGCCTCTCGCGCGCGGCGATCGAGCGCGAGATCGTCGGGACGCTGGAACGGCTGGGGACCGACTACCTCGACCTGTACATCATCCACCGCTTCGACTACGACACCCCGCTCGAGGAGACGATGGAGGCCCTCGACTCCCTCGTCCGGGACGGTCGCGTCCGGGCTCTGGGCGCCAGCGCCATGTACGGCTACCAGCTCCACACCCTGCAGACCGTCGCCGACGCCCACGGCTGGACGCGGTTCGCAAGCATGCAGAACCACTACAACCTGCTCTACCGCGAGGACGAGCGCGAGCTCATCCCGGTCTGCCGGCAGTTCGGCATGTCGCTCACCCCCTACAGCCCGCCCGCCTCCGGGCACCTGACGCGTCCGACGTGGGACTCGGACTCCGTCCGCTCCACGACCGACGACGTCATGCGCTCCAAGTACGACCGCGACCAGGAGATGGACATGCCCATCGTGGAGCGCTTGGCCGAGGTGGCCGACCGGTTGGACGTGCCCATGTCCGACGTCGCCCTCGCCTGGCACTGGGCCAAGGGCGTCACGGCGCCGATCGTCGGCTGCTCGCGACCCAGCCGGGTCGACGACGCCGTCCGGGCGCTCGATGTCACGCTCACCCCCGAGGACATCGCCTACCTCGAGGAGCCCTACCTCGCGCACGAACTCGTCGGGCCCCTGGCCCGTCCGGGTGACAAGGAACTCGCGGGCACCACCGTCCCCCAGGACGCCGACAAGCGCTGACCCCGGGAAAACCGCCCCCTGCCCACCGGACGCCCGCCGCCCTACACTCACTCGCGTGCGCCCGACAGCATCGCTGCCGCCCGCCGTGCTCCACGACGTGGTGGCACTCGCCCGCGCCCGGCTCGGGGAGGGCATCAGCGTCACCGACCTGGCCGACCACGCCCACTACAGCCCGTTCCACTTCACGCGGCTGTTCACGGCGTCCGTCGGCATCGCGCCCGGGCTGTTCCTGGGCGCCCTCCGCCTGGACGCCGCCAAGCGGCTCCTCCTCGCCGGCAACGACGCCGTCATCGACGTCGCGAGCGCCGTCGGCTTCGACTCGCTGTCCAGCTTCAGCAGGAGGTTCCGGCAGTGTGTGGGCGTGCCGCCGGCGTCCCTGCGGAGGGTCGCCGACCGCGTGGCCGACCGCCCGCCGCGCCCGTTCGCGCTGGCCGACCGCCGGCGGGACACGGTCCGGATCCATGCGCACGTGCCGGCGGCCGCCGGGCCGGCGGCGTGCGCGTCCGTGTGGGTGGGCTGGTACCCGCACCCGGCGCCCATCGGGCTGCCGGTCGCGGGCGTCCTGGCCGCGCACGGCGACCCGCTGAGCCTGCCCGTCTACCCGGACGCCCCCTGGCTGCTCGGCTTCGCGCTGCCGGCGAGCGCCGGCGTCCACGACCTGCTCGTGCCCACGCGGCCGCTCGTGGGGCTGGCGCACCTGTCGGCCCGGACGCCGCACGGCCTCAGCCTGTCGTTCGCGCCGGCCCCTCCGGACGCCGTCCCGCTGCTCAGCGCCCTGCCCAGCCTGGCCCGCTGAGGAGCGCAGGATCGGACAAACGCGGGGCCGGGCGGTCCCCCTAGCGTGAAGCTACGACCTGAGGAGGAATCATGACCCGCAGCACCGGAACCACCACCTGGCTCGACCTGGGCACCACCGATCTGGCGGCCGCCAAGACCTTCTACGAGCAGCTCTTCGGCTGGGACTTCGAAGACACCGGCGAGGAGATGGGCCACTACCACATGGTCCGCAAGGACGGGGCGCTCGTCGCCGGCGCGATGAGCGTCGCCGGCATGACGTGCCCCGAAGGGGACCCGCTCCCGAGCGAGTGGGGCGTCTACCTCGCCGTCGACGACCTGGACGCCCGCCTCGCGCTCGCCGAGAAGCACGGCGCGACGGTCGTCGTCCCGGCCGGGGACGTCGGCGCCGGCCGGTTCGGCGTCGTCCTCGACCCGTCGCACGCCGTGATCGGGCTGTGGCAGGCCGGCGGCCTCGACGGCTACGACTTCAGCGGCGACCCCGGGACGCCCGTCTGGTTCGAGCTGATGACCCAGGACTTCGACAAGGCCGTCGCCTTCTACACCGACGTGTTCGACTTCCGGCCGACCCCGCTGACCACCGAGATGGACGACCCGCAGTCCCGCTACGTCACGGACGCCCCCGGGCAGGAGGCCAGCTCGGGCATCTGCGACGTCGCCGGCTTCTTCCCCGCCGACGTCGGCTCGTTCTGGCGCATCTACTTCTGCGTCGAGGACTGCGACGCGACCGTCGACCGCGTCAAGGAGCTCGGCGGCGCGCTGCTCGACGGCCCCATCGACTCCCCCTTCGGGCGCATCGCCACCCTGGCCGACCCGACCGGTGCGAGCTTCCAGATCTCGGCCGTCTCGCAGGCGGTTCCCGAGGGCGGGGCGTCCTGACCCCCACCGCCATCCATCCACCGTTACCCAGGGAGCTTCCATGCCGCCCAGCCCGCTCGGCCGTCCGCTCGACGACTGGTTCGTCCGGTTTCCGTTGCTGCGCGGGCTGGTCGGCCTGGAGCCCACCACCTGGTTCAACCCGGCCCTGAGCCCCGCCGTCGAGGCCCTCGGCGACGTGGGGCTCACGGCGTCCGACATCGAGGACGCCGCAGCGCGGCTGCGGCGCTTCGCCCCCTACCTCGCGGACGCCTTCGGTGAGACCCGCCGCTCGGCGGGCATCATCGAATCGCCGCTGGTCGCGATCCCCGAGACCCAGGGACGCCTCGCGCGCCACTACGGCGCCGAGTTGCCCGGACGCCTCTGGGCCAAGCTCGACAGCGAGCTGCCGATCAGCGGCTCGATCAAGGCCCGCGGCGGCATCCACGAGGTGCTGCAGTACGCCGAGGAGGTGGCGGTCGAGGCGGGCGTCCTGACGACCGCCGGCGACTACCGGACGCTCGCCTCCCCCGACGCGCGAGCCCTGTTCGCCCGCCACGAGGTGGCCGTCGGCTCGACCGGCAACCTGGGGCTGTCGATCGGCATCATGGCCGCGACGCTGGGCTTCCGGGCGAGCGTGCACATGTCCGCCGACGCGCGGGCGTGGAAGAAGGACCTCCTGCGCGCCCGCGGCGTCCGCGTCGTCGAGCACGCGGGCGACTACTCGGCGGCCGTCGCCAGCGGCCGCGCGGAGGCGTCCGGCGACCCGCGCACCCACTTCGTCGACGACGAGAACTCGGTCAGCCTGTTCCTGGGCTACGCCGTCGCCGCCCGCCGGCTGGCCGGGCAGCTCGCCGCGCTCGACGTCGCCGTGGACGCCGACCAGCCGCTGTTCGTCTACCTGCCGTGCGGCGTCGGCGGCGGCCCGGGCGGGGTCGCGTTCGGGCTGAAGACCGTCTTCGGGGACGCCGTGCACTGCGTCTTCGCCGAGCCGACGCACGCGCCGTGCATGCTGCTCGGCGTCCTGACGGGCGAGCACGATCGCGTCAGCGTCCAGGACTTCGGCATCGACAACGTGACCGCCGCCGACGGGCTGGCCGTGGGGCGCCCGTCGGGGTTCGTCGGACGCCGCCTGCGCCGGCTGATCTCGGGGTTCTACACCGAGACCGACGAAGAGTTCTTTCGGCTGATCGCCCTGCTGCACGAGGCGGACGGGATCGCCGTCGAGCCGTCCGCGGCGGCCGGATTGCCGGGGCCGTGGCGCGTCCTCGCGAACCGGGAGTTCCGCACGCGCTGCGGCCTCGACGACGACCGCCTGGCCCGCGCGACCCATCTCGCCTGGTTCACCGGGGGCTCGATGGTCCCCCGGCCCGAGATGGACGCCGACCTCGCCCGCGGGGCGGCGCTGCTGGCCGGCTCTGCCGGGACCGCCGCCCCCGAGACGCCCGCCTGAGGGCGCGAGTCCCGGGCCACGCCACCCCGCGGCGAGGCCGCACCCGCGGCGTCCGGCTCACTGGTCGCGGTAGCGCTTCGCCTCGTCGAGCCGAGCCCGCAGCACCGCGGCCGTCACCGTGCCTTGCTTGTACGGCGCGACGTAGGCGGCGGTGTCGCGCTGGAAGCGCCACCCCTCCGCGAGGGGTCCGGCGTCGAGGGTGTCGTAGCCGAGGGCGTCCAAGAACCCGGACGCCTCCCGCTTCGCCTCCTCGTCGTCCCCGGCGATGGGCAGTGTCGTCCGCCCGACGTCGCCGGCGGGGCGCCCGTGATCGGCGAGGTCCGGGAAGTGGATGTTGTTGAACGCCTTCACCACGCGCGACGTGGGCAGGTGCGCCTGCAGCAGCTCGCTCGTGGTCGTGCTCTCGTCGTCCAGCTCGGGGATGCGCCCGTCGCGATCGGGGTAGTAGTTGTTCGTGTCGATGACGACCTTGCCCGCCAGCGGCTCGACCGGCACCTGCCGGTACGCCTTCAGGGGCACGGTCACGACCACCAGGTCGCCCTCCGCCGCCGCCTCGGACGCCGTCGCCGCCCGCGCCCGCGGCCCCAGCTCCTCGACCAGGCCGGCGAGCGTCTCCGGGCCGCGGCTGTTGCTCAGCACGACGTCGTAGCCGGCGTCCACCGCGAGCCGCGCGACCGTGCTGCCGATGTGTCCGCTTCCGATGAATCCGATGGTGCTCATGTGTGCCACAACCGCCGCCGGACGCCCGCCTATTCCGGACGCCCAGCCACCCCGCCGGACGACGGCCGCCTCACCCGTCGACCACGATCGAGCTGATGGGCCCCAGCAGCAGGTCGGTGCGGCGTCCGCCCTGCTCGACCGACCGGACGCGCCCGGTCGGCGGCAGGCCCGCAGCCCGGCGTCGGGTCTGCTCCTCGGCGAGCGGCCGCAGGACGCCGTCGACGAACGCGACCGGGTCGACGCCGGCGGCGTCCTGGCCCGTGTGCTCGCGGAACAGGTCTTCGCGGACCGACCGGGCGAGATCCGGCACCGCGAACGCCAGGTTCACCTCGGTGTCGTTGAGCAGCGAGTGCGTGTTGAGGTTCACCGAGCCGACCGTGAGCCAGCGGTCGTCCACGATGCCGATCTTGGCGTGCACGTACACGTGGTGGCCCGGCTCCTCGGACTGGACGGTCAGGGCGAGCAGCCGACGCCCGGCGTCCTCGTCGCGGAGGCGGCTGAGCTGGCCGAGCGTCGCGTCCTGGCCTGTGTGGGCGTGGTCGGGCAGCACGACGACGACCCGGAAGTCGTCGCGCGGCGGCCGCCGCAGCTTCGCCGCGAGGACGTCGACGATCTCCGGCGCCCACAGGAACTGGTTCTCCAGGTAGACGAACCGCTGCGCCGCGCCGAGGACGTCCAGGTAGGCGCCGAGCGCCCCGAAGTCGCCGTCGGGGGCGAAGCGGTAGACGCGCTCGGGGATCGTCCGGATCAGCCGGGCCGCGATCGTGCCCATCGCCTCCGGCACCGCGGACGCCGGCAGCCGCTCCCCCGTCACCTCGCCCCAGCGCTGCCCAAAATGCTCCACGACGTCGGCCACCACCGGCCCCGTCGCGCGCACCGCGGCGTCGTGCCAGCCGTCGGAGTCGCGGGGCGGGTGACCCGTCGTGTCCCAGCGGTCGGAGCGCAGCGCGGTCAGGTCAAGGCCGCCGACGAACGCGATCTCGTCGTCGACGATCAGCAGCTTCTCGTGGTGGCAGTCGAGCAGGTACTCGTGGGCGTCCAGGGCGCACGTGACGCCGTCGATCGCGTTGAAACCCCTGGCCGCGGCCGCATTGTCGGCGCGCGAGGGATGGATCACCGGCAGCGGCGCCCCGCGCCAGAGCAGCACCCGCGTCCGGACGCCGCGCTCGCCGGCCCCCGCGAGCAGCGCCCCCAGGGTGCGCCGCGGGTCGGCCCGGCTCATCGCGAAGGCCGGGTCCGCGCTCCAGCCGGTGAGGTGGATCGTGCGGCGGGCGCCCTCGATCGCGGACGCCATCGCGGCGAAGGCGTCCTCCCCGTCGATGAGCACCCGGACGTCGTTGCCCTCCCGGACGCCGAACCCGCCCGCGCCGAGCGCCCCGATCGGCGCCTGCGCGCTCAGGTGCCCGGTGCGCCGCAGCCGCGACACGTGCCTGCGCCGGAAGTGCTGCTCGGCCGCCGCGCCGATCGCGCGGCCGGCGGCGTCCGCGGCGCGACCGATGGGAGTGCGGGGTTCACGCGGCATGCCCGGAGTCTAGGCCGCCGCGCCGCCCAACGGCGCCCGGCCCGGATCACCCCTGCGAGCCGAGGTTGTCCTCCGACACCGACTCGCTGTAGTTCTTGACGCCCTGCTTCTCGGGCTGGGACTCGTCCTCGGTGAACGTCGTCTCCGCGCGCTCGGACTCCGCGCCGCTGCCGCCCTCGGCCGCGGCCCGTTCGGCCTCCACCTTCGGGCCCTCCGCCTTGCTGTCGCTCATGCCGCCTCCTCTCCCAGGCGGCGGCCGCCCCGTTGCGGCCGCCTTCGCCCACCCTGCCCGAGACGCCCGACGCCCCACTACGCCCGAGGGGGTACTTCGCTCAGTCCGCCGCCGGTCGGCGGCGCCCGGACGCCTCCGGCCCGGCCCCGGCGCCGGGTTCCGGATCCTGGGAGTACACCAGCGCCGCGTAGGGCCCCAGGTCGACGTGCGCGGTGGCCGGGTAGCCGTCGCACTCGCCGGGCGCGGCGTCCAGGTCGCCGGCGATCACCGCGCCGAAGTCGTCCCCGTAGGCGGGGGCGTCGGTGTTGACGCGCAGGCGCCAGCGCCCGGGGCGGGGCAGCCCGACCGGGTAGCCAGACAGCGTCCGCGTCGAGAAGTTGAGCACGACGACCGTGTCGTCCCCCGGGCCGCCGGCGCGCCACCGGTGCACGAGGATCACGCCGTGGTGCCGGTCGACGCGCAGGATGTGCGTCCCGGCGCCGTGCAGGCCGCCCGCCCACCGGTCGGTGTTGCGGCGCAGCCGGATCAGGTCGCGCACGAGGTGCAGGAAGCCGGAATGCCGGTCGCGTTTGTCCCACGACAAGGGACGCCGGTCGTCGAAGTAGCGGTCCTCGCAGAAGTCCTGGCCTTGGAACAGCAGCGGCAGCCCCGGCGCGGTCAGGACGATCGCCAGGCCCAGCGCCGCGCGCTTGCGGGCGTGCCACGAGTCGGCCCGGCCGGGCGTGATCGTCTCGGGGAGGCGGGAGCGTCCGTTGGCGACCTCGTCGTGCGACTCGGTGTAGATGACCCGCTCGTGCGGGGCGGCCAGGTAGTACCCCCGGATCGCGCGAGCGACGGCGTCCAGGTCGCGGTCCTCGTCGCGCGGGGCTTCGAGGGCCGCGCGCACCGGATGAACGAAGTCGGCGTCCCACTGCGAGTGGAAGCCCAGCCCGCCCTCGGCGCTTGGCCGGGTGACGACCGGGTCGCGCTGCATGTCTTCGGCGACGAGCAGCTTCCACGGCTGCCGCGAGCGGAGGTCGGCGGTCAGGGACGACAGGTAGTCGTGGCCGGGCCGGAGGTAGGCGTCCGGGTCGCGCGTGTCGCCCCAGCGGGAGCGGATGAAGTTCGTCCCGTCGAACCGGAGCCCGTCGACGCGGAAGTCCTCCAGCCACGACACCGCGGAGTCGCGGAGGAAGCTGCGCACCTGGCGGCGTCCGTAGTCGGGGCGCGTCGCGCCCCACGGCGTGAACGCGCGCCGGTCGTTGAAGAAGTAGATGCCGCCGTAGCGGCCCTTGCGCCAGCCGTCGAACCGCCACAGGTCGAGCCCGGTGGGGCCGAGGTGGTTGTGGACGACGTCGAGGAACACCGCGATCCCCCGCTCGTGCGCCGCCCGGACGAACCGCGCGAAGGCGTAGGGGCCGCCGTAGGCGTCGTGGATCGCGCAGAGGTAGGACGGGTTGTAGCCCCAGCTCACCCGCGTCGCGAACTGGAACGGCGGCATCACCTCGACCGCGTTCACGCCCAGCCACGCGAGATGATCGAGCCGGCCGATGGCCTTGTCGAAGGTGCCCGGCCCGTGCTCGTCGGCCGCGAACGTGCCGATGTGGAGCTCGTAGAGCACGAGCTCGTCCCAGCCGGGGGCGTGAAAGACGTCGTCGCCCCACTCCAGCGTCGCCGGGTCGAGCACCACGCCGTTGCGGTGGCGTCCGGCGATCTGCCGTGCGAACGGGTCGGTCCGCCACAGGTAGGGTCCGCCGCGGCGCACCAGGTAGCGGTACTGACAGCCCGCGCGGACGCCCGGCACGAACGTCGACCACGTGCCGGCGTGGGCGCTGTCGCGGGCCAGCAGGTGTTTGCGTCCGGCCTGCCAGTCGCAGAAGTCGCCGATGACGGCGACGTTGCGGGCGTTCGGCGCCCACACGCGGAACGTCACGCCGCCGTCGTGAGGGATCGAGCCCATGCCGGCATGGGCGGAGGGACGCGCGGGCACCCGGCCCACTCTAGGGGCGATGCCCAAAAGGCCCCGGGCGGAAGCGACCCCCGGGGAAGCCGGGGCAGCCCGGACGCCGGCGTCCGAGCGTCACAGGTTGATCGTCAGCTCCCCCAGCCGGTCGGTGAGCTTCATGTTCTCGCGGTAGTCGACGGGGACGACGATCACGTGGACGCCGCCGTCGTCCAGCGCCTCGCGCAGCACCGGAGCCAGCTCGCCCGCCGACGAGATCCGGTGCCCCCGCGCGCCGAACGATTCGGCGTAGGCGACCAGGTCGGGGTTGGTGAAGTCGACGTCGTCGTGGCGGCCCAACTCCAGGTCCATCTTCCACTTGATCAGGCCGTACGCGCAGTCCTCCCACACCAGCGCGACCAGCGGGATCTGCTCGCGGATCGCCGTCTCGATCTCCTGGGAGTTCATCAGGAAGCCCCCGTCGCCCATCGCCGCGACCACCTTGCGCCCCGGCTCGGCGAAGTGCGCGCCGAGCGCGCCCGGCAGCGTCCACGCCATGGTCGACAGCCCGTTCGAGATCACGCACGTGTTGGACGCCTGCGTCGGGTACAGCCGGGCCATCCACATCTTGATGGCCCCGGTGTCGACGAGCACGATGTCCTCGTCGTCGAGCGCGGCCCGGATCTCGGCGACGATGCGCTGCGGTTTCAGCGGGAACGAGTCGTCGACCGTCCCCTCCTCCAACTCCTTGACGAGCATCTCCCGGATCGGCGCCGCCCGGTACGGGAACGGCCTGATGGGCTCGTAGCGCACGGCCTGCGTGAGCGCCCGCAGCGCGTGCGGGATGTCGGACTCGATGTCGACGGTGATCTGGTAGCTGGCGTCCACGTCTTCGGCGAACCGGTTGACGTGGATGATCTTCTTGTCGTGGTTCGGGTTGATGCGGGCCGGGTCGAACTCCTGCAGCTCGTAGCCGATCGCGACGATGACGTCCGCGTGGTCGAACGCGAAGTTCTCGTAATCGTGGCGCATGAAGCCCACGACGCCCAGCGAGTTGGGGTGGTGGTCGGGCAGCGCGCCCTTCGCCTGGAAGGTCGTCGCGACGGGCAGGTCCAGCGCCTCGACGAAGTCCCGCAGCTCCGCCTCCGCGTGCCCCCGGACGACCCCGTGGCCGGCCAGCACCACCGGGAAGCTCGCCTCCTTCAGCACCCGCACCGCCTGGTGCACCTGCTCCGGATCGGGCGACACCGAGTGGCTCGGGCGTCCGGTCAGCGGCACGAGGTGCGCCGGGGCGTCCGCCGCCTCGATGTCCTGCGGGATGGCCAGGTACGTCGCTCCCGGACGCTCCGCCTCGGCCAGGTCGAACGCCTTGCGCACCATCTCGGGCACCGCCGCGGGCGAGAGCACCGTGTCGGCCCACTTCGTCACGGGTTCGAACATCGACACCAGGTCGACGATCTGGTGCGACTCCTTGTAGATGCGGTCCAGCCCCACCTGCGCCGAGATCGCGACCAGCGGCGCCGAATCGGTCGCCGCGTCCGCCACCCCGAGCAGCAGGTTGATCGCACCCGGCCCGAGCGTCGCCGCGCACACCCCCGGCTTGCCGCTCAGCCGCGCGTACACGTCGGCCATGAACGAGGCGCCCTGTTCGTGTCGCACGAGCACGAACCGCAGGTCCGGGTGGTCGTGGATCGCCTGCACCAGATGGATGTTCTCCTCGCCCGGGATGCCGAAGACGACCTCGACCCCCTCGGCCACCAGGCACTCCGCGATCAACTGGGCGACGGTGCGGGTCATGAGCCCCTCCTCGCGCGGGCGGCGCGGGCCGGGCGATCCGACTCGGCGACACCGCGGGCGTGAACAGCGTAGTCCGGCAACCAGTGGGCCGCCCGGCGTTCCAGCCGCGCCTCCCGGCCTGGCCCCGGGACTGTCAGAGCGGACGCCTAACGTCCGGGGCATGTCCTCGCGCCGCACCTCACCGTTCGGGGGCCTCGGCGAGCGCGTGGGCCGCACGGAGGCGTCCGAGGGCGCGGGGGCGCCCGGGCCCGCCGTCGCCCGCGGCGGGCAGGGGGGCGGCGAGCGTCCGCTGCCCTGCGGGCAGCACGTCGAGGTGTGGGACGCCGCCCGCGGCTGGGTGCCCGGCCTCCTCGCCGCGTGGGAGCGGCGGTGGGACGGGCAGTGGTGGGGCCGGGTCGTCGTGGTCGCCGACGGGGAGGCGTCCGAGCTGCTGATCGCAGCGCGGATGCTGCGCCCGCCCGAGGTGGGCGACCGCGCCGGGTCGACGGCACCCTGATGAGCGACGACCCGCGCGGGCGCAGCGGCCGCGGCCGCGGGCAGCCCCCGCCCGCGCCCGTGCCGGCTGGCAAGATGACCGAGAACGATCCCCAGCGGGCGTCCGCGGGAAGGGAGGGGCCGTGATCGAGATTCTGTCCGTCACATTCCCCTTCTTCGCGCTCATCGCGATCGGCTACCTCGCGGCGCGGACGCGGGCGTTACCGGCGGCGGCCGTGCCCGGCCTGAACACGTTCGTGCTCTACTTCGCCCTCACCTGCATGCTGTTCAAGCTGGGCCAGCGGACGCCCACCTCCGACCTGCTCGACCCGGCGGTGCTGGGCCTGTGGGTGGCCGCGGGGCTCGCCGTGATGGCGCTGGCGGTCGTCCCGGGACGCCGGCGCGGCCTCGGCTGGCGCGACGCCGCGTTCGGCGGGCTGATCGCGGTGCTGCCGAACTCGGGGTTCATGGGGGTCCCGCTGCTGATGGCCCTGCTGGGCGCGCAAGCCGCCGGGCCGATCAGCGCGAGCCTGCTCGTCGACGTGGCCCTCATGCAGTCGGTGGCCGTCGCCCTCGCCCACTACGGGCGACGCGCCGAGGGCGGCAGCCTGTGGCGCGAGTTGGCGGCCCAGGCGCGCCGGGTGGCGGGCAACCCGATGCCGTGGGCGATCGTCCTCGGAGGGCTGGCCAGCGGGTTCTCCGTCCGGCTGCCCGGGCCGGTGGACGCCGTCGTCGCGATGCTCGCGGCGTCCGCGACGCCCGTCGCGCTGTTCACGATCGGCGCGATGCTCGCGCGCGAGGGCGCGCCGCGGGCGTCCGGCGTCCGGGGAGGGAGCGGTGGCGGTTTCTGGCGGCGCCGGGGGCAGGCTCTTCGCGCCGCGACCGGGGACGACGTGGCCTGGCTCGCCACCTGCAAGCTGTTCGCCCACCCGCTGCTGATGTGGGGGCTCGGGCGGGGCATGATCGCCGCCGGGCTGCCGCTGGGCGAGGGCGCGCTCACCGTGCTCACCCTCACCGCGGCCCTGCCGGCGGCCGCGAACGTCGCGGTGTTGGCCGAGAGGTACGGCGCCGACAGCGGCCGCGTGGCGCGGGTGATCCTGATCTCGACGGTGGTGAGCTTCGCCACGTTCACCGTCGCGGTGGCGCTGCTGACGTAGTCAGGCGCCCCTCGGGTCAGTCGTCCTTGGGGGACTCGTCGGCCTCCGGACGCATGTCGCGGTACTCGCCGATCGCCTCGTCCTCGGGCTGGGCGTCGTCCTCGCTGAACGGACGCACGGTGTCGGTATTCGCGTCGGTGTTCGCGGCCCCGCCTTCGGCGTCGAACCGCGTCTCCGGCGCTCCCTCGGTCTGGCTGTCACTCATGGCTGCTCCTTCGTCGTCGGGACGGCCGCGGGCCGCGGACGTCCTCCCCACCCTGCCCCGGACGCCGCGCCGCCCGCCACGCCCGCTCGGGTGCGACGGGGCCGGGCGCGCGGACGCCGGTTCATCCGGGCAGCCCCCGCGCCAGCCACTGGCCGGTGGCGCTGCCGGGCGCCCGGGCGACGTCGGCGGGCGTCCCGGACGCGATGATCCGGCCGCCGTGCACCCCCGCACCGGGGCCCAGGTCGATCACGTGATCGGCCCGCGCGATCACGCGGACGTCATGCTCGATCACGACGACGGTGTTGCCCAGGTCGACCAGGCGATCCAGCTCGGCCATCAGCAGGTCGACGTCGGCGGGGTGCAGCCCGGTCGTGGGCTCGTCGAGCAGGTACACCGTGTGGCCACGCTGGGCGCGCTGCAGTTCGGTGGCCAGCTTGATCCGCTGCGCCTCGCCGCCCGACAGCTCGGTGGCCGGCTGCCCGA
The DNA here is from genome assembly GCF_039811905.1 of Nigerium sp. Taxonomy (NCBI): domain Bacteria; kingdom Bacillati; phylum Actinomycetota; class Actinomycetes; order Propionibacteriales; family Propionibacteriaceae; genus Nigerium; species Nigerium sp. Next base: position 25,726 of record NZ_JBDHZL010000010.1, read on the forward strand.
GGGTCAGGTAGCCGAGCCCGATGGCGTCCAGCGCCGTCAGCGCCCGGCGCACGCGGGCGTCCTTCGCGAAGAAGGCCAGCGCGTCCGCGACGGTGAGCGCCAGGACGTCCGCGATCGTCTTGCCGTGCCAGGTCACCTCGAGCGTGTCGGGGTTGTAGCGGGCGCCCCGGCACGTCGGGCAGACGGCGTAGCTGCCGGGAAGGAACACGAGCTCGACCTCGAGCTGGCCCTCGCCGTCGCACGTGGGGCACCGCCCCTCGGGCACGTTGAACGAGAACCGGCCGACCTTCCAGCCGCGGCGGCGGGCCTCGTCCGTGCCCGCGAACAGCGCCCGGACGCGGTCGAACAGCCCCGTGTACGTCGCCAGGCACGAGCGGGGGCTGCGCCCGATGGGCTTCTGCGTGATCTGGACGACCCGGTCCACCGCCTCCACGCCCGTCACCGCGCCGACGCGCGGGCGGTCGTCGGCATCGCCGTCGGCGTCCGGCCCGCCGCCGTCGTCGGCCGCCGGCTCTGGCTCGTCGAGCACGCTCGTGCGCACCCGATCGGCCAGGACGCCGCCCAGCACGTGCCCCACCAGCGTCGTCTTCCCCGACCCGGACACGCCCGTGACGGCCGTGAACACCCCGAGCGGCAGGTCCAGCCGGACGCCACGCAGCGTCCGCGAGACGATGTCGTCCAGCCGCAGCCACGAGACCGGCGCCCGCGCGCCCTCCCCCCGCGGCTCGGGCGGCGGCGCGCCCAGGTAGCGCGCGGTGACCGAGCCGTCGGCGTCCGCCAGGCCCGGCACGGGCCCCGAGTACAAGACGCGGCCCCCGGCGACCCCGGCGCCCGGACCGACGTCCACCACCCAATCGGAACCCTCCACGAGCGCCATGTCGTGCTCGACCATCAGCACGGAGTTGCCCTCGTCGAGGAAGTGCCGAAACAGGGTCGTGAGCACGCCCTTCTCCGACGGATGCAGCCCGGCGGACGGCTCGTCGAGCACGTACGCCACCCCGAACAGGCCCGCCCGCAACTGGGCCGCCAGGCGCAGCCGCTGCAGTTCCCCCGACGACAACGTGGCCGTCGGACGCCCCAGGCTCAGGTGCCCGAGGCCGAGGCCCACGATGGTGCGCAGCACCGGGACGACCGCGGGCAGCAGCAGCCGCTCCGCCTCCTCCGCCGGGGTGCCGCCCGAGCGCGGGAGGGCGTCCTGCCGGCCGGCGAGCCGCGCGAGCGCGTCGTCGATCGTGCGCTCCGCGAGCGCGTAGATCGGCTCGCCGAGGTACATCACCCGCAGGGCGTCGGGCGTCAGCCGGTGCCCCTGGCAGGTCGGGCACACGGTCGTCTCGAGGAACCGCAGCGCTCGGCGACGGGTCTTCTCGGTCGTCGTCTCGGCGATCGTGTGCCGCAGGTACCGCGCGACCGACGACCATTTGCCCTGGTAGGTGCCCTGGACGCGGCCGGCCTCGCGCACGGGGTGCACGGTCACGACCGGCTGCTCGTCGGTGAACAGGATCCACTGCCGCCGCTCCGTCGGCAGCTCACTCCACGGCACGTCGAGGTCGACCCCCAGCGTCCGCAGGATGTCGCGGTAGTTCTTGCCCAGCCACGCCCCCGGCCACGCGGCGATCGCGCCCTGCGCGATCGTCAGCGACGGATCGGGCACCATGGACGCCTCCGTCGGCTCGTGCAGGACACCCGCCCCCTGGCACGTCGGACACATGCCCTCGGGGGTGTTCGGGCTGAACGAGTCGGAGTCGAGGCGTCCGCCCGGCAGGTCGGTCTCGCGCGCGAGCACGTCGGGCGGGTAATCGCCCGCCCGCGAATACAGCAACCGGATCGTGTTCGACACCGTCGTCAGCGTTCCGACGGTCGAGCGCGCCCCGCCGGCGGCGTTGCGTTGCTCGAGCGCGACCGTCGGCGGCAGCCCCGCCACCGACTCGACCTTGGGATCCATCGCCCGCCCGATCAGCCGCCGCGCGAACGGTGCGACCGACTCCAGGTACCGGCGCTGCGATTCGGCGTGCAGGGTGCCGAACGCGAGCGACGACTTGCCCGACCCCGAGACCCCCGTGAACGCGACGAGCCGGCCGCGCGGCAGTCGCGTCGAGACGTGCCGCAGGTTGTGCAGGCGGGCGTCGCGTACCCCCACCATCCCGGACGCCGCCACCTCGGGCGCGCCCGTCGAGTCGCTCGTCACCCCGGACGCCCCGGACGGGCCCTCGCTCTCAGGCATGCGGACAACCTACCCACCCGCACCGACAATCCCGCGCCCGCCAGGCGGCAGCGCTGGGCAACACACGCGCTGGGGCAACACACGCGCCGGGCAACAGAAAAGGGGCCCCATCTCTGAGGCCCCTTTCGGGTGGTGCGCCGCCAGGGACTCGAACCCCGAACCCGCTAGTTAAGAGCCAGCTGCTCTGCCAGTTGAGCTAGCGGCGCGTGCGAATCGATATTAGTGCATCCGGCACCCAAAGGTGAAATCGGGCCGGACATCGATCGCCCGGACGCCCGCCCCGCCGCTCACCTGCGGACGAACGCCGCCCGCTCGGCCCGCAGGGCGTCGTGCTCGGCCTGCACGTCGGGCAGCGGTTCCAGCTCGCGGCCGAGAGCGAGCGTGAGCAGGTGGTCGGCGAGCTCGGGGTTGCGGGCCAGCACCGGACCGTGCGGGTAGGTGCCGACCACCTTGCCCTGCACCGCCCCCTCCGTGCCGTCGTTGGCGTTACCGATGCCGACCTCCACCCGGGCGAGCGGCCGCGCGCCGGGCCCGAGCGTCGTCCAGCCGCCGTGGTTCTCGAAGCCGCTGATCAGGGTCGACGTGCCGTCCGGGTGCTCCCAGCGCGTCAGGATCTCCCCGACCGCCCGTTCGGGGCCCCGGACCGTCGTCACGTCCAGCACGCCGAGCCCCTCCCGAACCTCGTCGTTCTCGCCGATCGTGAACGTCTTGCCGCAGATCTGGTAGCCGGCGCACACCGCGAACAGCACGGCCCCGTCGGCCAGCGCCTCGAACAGGTGGCCGTCCCGCTTCAGCTCGCGCACCGCGGTCGTCTGCGCGTTGTCCTCGCCACCGCCCAGCAGGTAAACCGCCCCGTCAGACGGCAGCGGCTCCCCCGGCTCGATCATCAGCACCTCGGCCGGGATGCCGCGCCAGTCCAGCCGCTTCTTCAGGATCTTCGCGTTGCCCTGGTCGCCGTAGATGCCGAGCAGCGACTGGTACACCAGGACGATCTTCACCGGGCTCTCGGCCGCCTCGCTCATCGCAGGCCTCCCATCTTCAGCAGCTTCTGGAACGGGGTGTACGTGGCGACGATGTCCACCGGTTGAGGCCCGGACGCCACCGCGCGCAGGGCGTCCTCCAGGTCCACCAGGACGCGGTGGTCGACCTCCGCGTACGACAGCCGGACGGCCAGGTCGTACGCCCGCGGCCCCGAGCAGATCACGTGCCGCCCGCGGAGCTGCTCGAAGTCGACGTCCCACAGCCACGAAACGTCCTTGCCGTCGGCCGCGACCGAGTCGATCGCCAAGATGACGGGGTCCGTCTGGACCAGCGGCAGCGACTCCGCCCACCCGGCCGGGTTCTTCGAGAGCACGAGCCGCACGGTCGCCCCGGCGATCGTCGCCGTCGAGAACCGGCCCGCGGGCGCGCTCACGGTCCGGAAGCCGACCAACGCGACGTCGGGGTCGATCCCCCACTGCGCGGCGGCCGCCAGGGCGCACGCCGCGTTCGAGATGTTGAACTTGCCCGGCACGTTCAGCTTCGGGTCCACCCGGCGCCCGTCCGGCAGTTCGATCAGCGGCCCGTGCACCGCATAGGACGCCTCGTGCTCGGTCAGGTCGCACTCCGGGCAGTTCCATCGGCCGGTCGGCGCGTCCTCCGACGGGTCGGTCCGGTCGAGCATCGCCCCGCACTGGGGACACATCGCCGCGTCGGCGCTCCACGTGGACGCCGTGTCGACCCACACCACCCGGTGCGCCTTCTCGGCTGCCCACGTCACGAGCGGGTCGTCGCTGTTCGCGATGACGACGGGCCCGTCGGGGCCGGCGGCCTCCAGCGCCTGGCGCCAGGCGCGTCCGAGGAACTTGATCTCGTGGTTGCGATCGAGCTGGTCGCGGCTGAAGTTCAGCAGCACCAGCACCTCCGGACGCCCGTGCGCGATCATGTCCTTCACCACGCGCTCGTCGGTCTCGATGACGGCGAGGTCGGCCTTCCGGGCCTTGGCCAGCGCGGACGCGATGCCGTAGTGCAGGTTCGCCCCGTCGGCGTTCGTGACGCAGCGGCCGGCCTCCTCGCCCAGCGCCGTCCGGACGGCCGCCGCCAGCAGGTGAGTCGTGGTGGTCTTGCCGTTGGTTCCGGTCACCGACATGATGCGGCGGCCCTTCACCAGCTCGCGGAACGCGTTCGGGTCGAGGCGGGTCAGCAATTGCCCCCGGATGGACGCCCCCGACCCCTTGCCCAGCGCGCGGGACACGAGGGCGGCCGCGTCTCCGGCGAGGGTGGCGGCCCGCAGTCGGGCCCGCTGCGCGAGGCCGAGGCGCGCGGGAGTGGCTCGTCGGCTCAGTTCAGTCACAGGCACGGCCTCATTCTGCCTGCTCGGACGCCGTCCGTCGCGTTGCCCACGGCAGGCGTCCGCGGCAGGCGTTCGCGGCAGGCGTCCGCGGAACCCGCCCGGGGACGCCGCGAGGGGTGCCCCTCGGGACGCCCCTCGCGGTGCCGCACCTGCGGCGGATGACTACTTGACGCCGCCCGCCGTGAGACCGGCGACGATGCGCCGCTGGAAGATCAGCACGACGATGATCAGCGGGACGGTCAGCAGGACGCCGGCCGCCATGATCGTGCCCCACGGCGTGTCGAAGCCGTACTGGCCGGTGAACCGGCTCAGGGCGTTGACGGCCGTGAACATCTCGGGCCGCGTGCCGAACGTGTAGGCGATCATGAACTCGTTCCACACGGCGATGAACGTGATGATCGCCGTGGTGAACACGCCCGGCGCCGCCAGCGGCAGGATGATCTTCGTGAACGCCTGGCCCGGCGTGCAGCCGTCCACCATGGCGGCCTGCTCGAGCTCGACCGGCATCTGCCGGAAGAACGCGGTCAGGTTCCACACGCACAGCGGCAGGCCGAACGACAGCGACGGGATGATGATGGCCTGGTAGGTGTTCATCCAGTTCCACGGGAACCACTCGTACGCGCCGGTGAACATCTTGAACAGCGGGATCAGCAGCGTGATGCCCGGGAACATCGAGCACCCGATGATGACGCTCAGCACGAGACCCTTCATCCGGAACCGCAGCCGCGCCAGCGCGTAGGCGGCCATGATGCCGAACAGCAGCGTCAGGACCGTGGTCACCGTCGAGACGAGGATCGAGTTGAACAGCGCCTGCGTGAAGTTGTTCGCCGGGCTGAACACGGCGAAGTAGTTCTCGACGGACGCCGGGTTCGGCAGCAGGTCGGTGCTGCGGCCGTCGGACGGCAGCCGCAGCGAGGAGACCACCATCCAGTAGAACGGCAGGATGCAGTACAGGACGATGAAGCCCATCCCGACGACGCTGCCGATCATGCCGGCCCACCACTTCCAGTCGCGGCGGGGCTTGTTCAGCGTGGCGATCTCGTGGTCGCTCAGCAGGTGTTCGGTCGGCTGATCGCCGACGTTGACGACGGTGCTCATGTGGCCGACTCCCCCGAGGTGATGGTGCTGCCGGGCAACTGGCCCGGACGGCGTCCCTGCTGTTTCGCGAGCTTGCGCTGCGCCTTGCGGCGGTCGGAGATCGCCTTGGCCTCGGGGTCACCGACGACGTCGGCGCCCAGCAGCCGGACGAACAGGAACGCGACCAGCACGATGTAGACGAACAGGACCATCGAGTAGGCCGCGGCCTGCCCGAAGCGGGTCGCGTCGTTCTCGAAGTAGGCGAACATCGACAGCGTCTCGACGTAGTACTTGCCCGGCCCGATCATGCCGAAGGGCAGGTCGAACATGCGCATGGTGTCGAGGGTGCGGAACAGCACGGCCACGACGAGCGCGGGCTTCACCATCGGCAGCGTGATGCGCAGGAACTGCTGCCACGCGTTCGCCCCGTCGACGCGGGCCGCCTCGTACACCTCGTCGGGGATCGTCTGCAGCCCCGCCAGCGTGAGCAGCCCGATGAAGGGGGCCGTCTTCCAGACGTCGGCGATGATGATCGCCCACTGCGACGAGGCGTTGTCGGCGAGCCAGAGGGTCGTCCGGCCGGTCAGCTTGTTCATGATGCCGTCGGCGTCGAAGATCAGGCCCCACATCTTCGCGGAGACCATCGTCGGGATCGCCCACGGCACGAGGATGGCCGCACGCACCAGGCCGCGGCCCCGGAACGCCTTGCTCATGATGATCGCCATGGCGACGCCGATGACGGTCTCGAGCAGCACGCAGACGACGGTGAAGAACGTGGTGTTGAGGAACGCGTTGAGCAGCCGATCCATGCTGCCCCAGTTCGCGATGATCGTCTGCGGGTTGGCGAAGATGTCGGTGTAGTTCTGGACGCCGACGAACGCGTCGCCCTGCGCGATCATGCCGGTGGTGGGGTCGATGCCGTCGTTGCGCCGGAAGAACGACTCGCGGATCGACAAGATGATGGGGATGCCGACGACGAGCAGGATCACCAGCATCGTCGGGGAGATCAGCGCGCCGGCGAGGCCACCCTGGCCGTCGCTCAGCACGTTCTTCTTGGGTTTCGGCTGTTTCGCCGCGGACGCCTCGGGCGCCGCTACCGCTGTTGCCATCTCACCTCCTGAGGGAAGACCGGACGGCCGCCCGGTCCGGCGCGGCGAGCGCCGGAGCCGGGCGGCGTCCGGAAGGAATCACTGGGTGAGGGACTGCAGCTTGCTCTGCAGCTCGGTGAACGCGGCCTTCGGGTCCTTCTGGCCCTGGAGGGCGGCGTACGTCTGATCCTGGATCGCCAGGGTCACGTCGCCGTACTTGACGGCCTTGGGACGCGGCTTGGCCGTCTTGATCGACTCGCCGAGGGCCTTCAGGTACGGGAACTGCTTCTGCAGGTCGGCGTCGTCGTAGAGCGCCTCACGCGTGGGGGCCAGGGAGCCCTTCTCGAGGCGGTTCTTCTGCATCTCCTCGTTGTTCATCCACTTGACGAACTCGAGCGCGGTGCCCTTGTTCTTGGCGAACTTCGAGATGCCGTAGTTGTGGCCGCCGAGCGTGGAGACGCCGGGGCCGCTCAGGCCGGGCAGCGGCGCGACGGCGATCTTGCCCTTCACCTTGGAGCTCGACTCCTCGGCCTTCTGGTAGACGTAGGGCCAGTTCCGCAGGAAGAGCAGCTTGCCGTTCTGGAACGCCGTGCGCGACTCCTCCTCCTTCCAGGTGATGGCCTCCTTGGGGATCATGCCCGACTTGAAGCCGTCCACCATCCACTGGACGCCCTTGAGGGCCGCGTCGCTGTCGACGGCCGGCTTGCCGTCGGCGGTGATGAACTCGCCACCGGCCGAGTTGACGGCCTCGGCGATGTTGCAGGTGAGGCCCTCGTACTTCTGGTGCTGGCCCGCGTAGCAGGACATGCCGCTCTGGCCCGGGAGGACCTTGTCGCAGATCTGCTTCATCTCGTCCCAGGTCTTCGGGGGCGCGGTGACGCCCGCGGCGTCCAGCAGATCCTTGCGGTAGTAGAGCAGCGCGCCGTCGGAGGTGTTCGGGTAGGCGTACAGCTTGTTGAAGTAGGTGGCGCCGTCGACCGCGCTCTTGAGGAAGCCGTCCATCGGGGCCTTGTCGGCCGGCAGCTCTTCGAGCCAGCCGTTGGCGGCAAACTCGGCCGTCCAGACGATGTCGACGCTCATCACGGCGAACTCGCCCGACTTGGCGTTCGCGCGGCGAATCATGTCGGCGCGCTGCTGGTCGGCGGAGTCGGACAGCTCGACGAGCGTGACCTTTTCGTTCGGGTGGGCGGCGTTCCACTTCGCGATCTCGGCCTGCACGACGCCGGCCGTGTCCTTGCCCTGCGCGTAGGTGATGGGGCCCTTCTCGTCCCAGTTCGCATTCGACTGGGTCGCGGAGCCTGCGTTGCCCGGGCTGGCTTGGTTCGTCGAACTGGTGCAGGCCGCCGTCCCGAGCAAGGCGCTCAGGGAGGCGACAGCGACGATAGCCCGGATGGGGCGTCCCTTGGTCATGAATCCCTCACTTCTCTGTGGGTAGGGGGTCGTGCGAATGAACCCCCCCTCTGAAGGCCCAGATGGTAATCCCATTCGGGTCACATCTGCAGGGAAGTACCGGACAACTCAGACCGAAATGTGAACTGTTACCCGGCCGTGTCGTTTCACAGGACGCCTCCGCGCGGCCGCGCGGAGGCGGACGGGCGGGACTGTCGCCGGACGAATCCGGGTCGCGGGACGCCTACAGGTACAGCCCGGTCGCCCCGTCGGAGAGCCGTTCGGCGGCCACGGCGTGCACGTCGCGCTCACGCAGGAGGATGTACACCTCGTTCTGCACCTCGACCTCGGCGCGCTCGGCCGGGTCGTAGAGGACGCGGTCGTTCACCTTGAGCACCCGGACGTTCGCGCCCGTCGCGACCACGCGCGCCCAAGCCAGCCGGCGTCCCATCTGCACGGTCGCCGGGATCAGGATTCCGCCGCCCGAGCGGCGCTCGCCCCCCTCGCCTTCGCTCGTGACCAGGATGCGGTCGTGCAGCATCCTGATCGGCAGGCCGCCGTCGGTGGGATCGGGCACTACCGGAACAGCGACTTCACGACGACGGCGAACGCGATGCTGCCGACGACCGCGACGGCCAGGTAGGTCACGCGCTCCCAGGAGATGTTGCCCTCGGCGTCGCGCACCGTGTCGGTCGCCGAGTTGACCTCCTGCGCCGCGAAGTCTTTCGCGTCGTTGATCGCGCGGGTCTTGGCGGCCTGCGGGTGCACCTGCGTGATGAGCCCGGAGATGTTGCTGGACAGGCGCCGACGCGCCTCGGCGAGCTCATTCTCGATATCGGCATTGCTGCTGGTACGGGCCACGATGGCGTCCTTCCGCGTGCTCCTGTGTGCTACCACCCTAGTGCCCGCGCACTAAGGTTGCATCATGACGACGTTGAAGGTGGGCGACACCGCCCCGAGCTTCTCCCTGCCGGACGCCGAGGGGCGCACGGTATCGCTGTCCGACTACGCCGGCCGCCGCGTCATCGTCTACTTCTACCCCGCCGCCCTCACCCCCGGGTGCACCACGCAGGCCGTCGACTTCTCCGCGGACAAAGACGATCTGTCAGCGGCCGGCTACGACGTCGTCGGCATCTCCCCCGACTCGCCCGAGAAGCTGGCGCGGTTCGCGCAGAAGGAGGGGCTGTCGGTCGTCCTGCTGTCCGACGCGTCGAAGGAGACGCTGCTCGCGTACGGCGCGTTCGGCACGAAGAAGCTGTACGGCAAGGAGATCGAGGGGGTCATCCGGTCGACGTTCGTGGTCGATGTGGACGCCGACGGCGTCGGGACCGTCGCCGTCGCCCAGTACAACGTGAGGGCGAAGGGGCACGTGGCCAAGCTGCGTCGCGACCTCGGGGTCTGATGGCGTTCACGCACCCCGACCCGCAACTGCCGGTCCTCGGGTTCGGGCTGTCGTCGTCGGCGCACCTCGACGTCGAGGCGTTGGCGGCGGCGCTGCTGGAAAACTCCGAGGTGGGCGTCCGGGTGGTCGATCTGCCGGCGCGCGAGGGGCGTCCGGCGGCGCGGACGGTCGCCGTGGAGACCGACGACGTGGTCGTTCTCGTGACGCCCGTCGACGCCCCCGTGCCCGCCGCCGAGGCCGTGCGCGCCTGTCACCCCTTGTGGTGGACCGATCCGACGCCGGTCGCGCAGCACGCGTCGCACACGATCATCACCGCGTTGCCCCAGCGGGGGCGTTCTGTGGATCGTCCGCTGGTGGTGCTCATCGCGAGCATCTTCTCGGTCGTCGCGTCCGTGCTCATGGAGCAGCCGGACGCCGTCGCCCTCTACTTCGGCAGCGGCGGCATCACCTACCCCGCGCGGCGGTACGCAGGGCAGGTGATCGAGTCGCTGGAGGCCGGGGCCGCGCCGGTGGACCTGTGGACGTCCGTATGGCTGCAGCCTCAGCCGGACGGGACCGTGAGCGGCCACACCATCGGGTTGGACACGTTCGGGCACGCCGACCTGCTCGTCGAGAGGTCGACGCACACGCTCGCCGAGGTGTACGAGCGGCTGGCGATGCTGGCCACGTACGTGATCACGACCGCGGAGTCCTTGCAGCCCGGCGTGCCGCTGGCGTTCAGCCCCACCGAGCGGCTCGAGGTGGAACCGGTGGCATCCGATGCCCACCCGCTGGGTGCCCTGCGCGTGCGGTACTGAGGCGCCCTTCGGCGTGCGACCGACGTCGGCCGTGGCTCCCCGTGGGCAGGTGTCCCGTGGGCGTCCGTGGGGAGCGGTCGTTCGAGCGCGAGGACCACTTTCTGGCAACCGCTGGCCGACGACCGTAGGATCGCCTAAGCTTTCGGCCATGATCACGACAGCGCTCTCCACGACGCCGCTGTCGTTCGTGCTCCCCTCCGGCTGTTGTCGGTGTCGCCGCATGCGCGGCGCCCACTCCTGACGCGGCCGGGCCGGTTTTCGGGAGTTGGGCACAGACCCTCTCCCGACAACCATCTTTCCGTAGGAGCACACCACCCATGACCGTCGATCTGGTCTTCGTTCAGCAGGACGCCGCCCGCGCCACGCTCGCCGAGTTGGCCGCCGACCTCGGCCTCACCATTCGCCTCATCGCGCAGCGGGTCACCAACATGGAGATCTTCTCCGTCAACGTGATGACCGTCGAGCTGGACGCCGACGCCCCTGTGCTGGACGCGGCGTCCACCTGGTTCGACCGCCGCGGCATCCACCGCCTGGCCCGCGCGGCCTGAGGGTGGGCCGAGCCTCTGGAGACGCAGCGGGGGTTCGGACGCGCTACGCGCACCCGCGACCACGCTGACGCGCCGGCTGGGCCCGGGTCTTGCCGAAACGCTTCTGCCGGTGTTCTCGCAAACGCTGCAGGTGTTTCCCGGTTTACTGCAGGCGTTCTCGAAACGCCGGGCTTAAGCCGGAACGCTGCCTTACGTAAGGCAGCGTTCTCGCCGAAGGCAGGCGTTGTGGAAACGCTGCAGGCGTTCCGCGGTCTACTGCAGGCGTTGTCGAAACGCTGCAGGTCTTTCGCAAACGCTGCAGGCGTTTCGTCGCTCGCCACGAAACGGCCCGGGCGCACACGAACAAGCAGAGCCCTCGGCGTCCTGGCCAGGGCCCTCGCAGCCTCCCGGACGCCGCGGCCGGGCTACTCGCCCCCGGACTCCTCGCCGCGCTCCTCGAGGTACTCCTGCACGATCCGGATCGCGTTCAACGCCGCCGGGAACCCGATGTACGGGAACGCCTGCACGAGCGCGGCCAGCACGGTCTCGACGGTGTGCCCCGCCTGCACGCACCCGCGCACGTGCGGCCGCAGTTGGCGGTCGAGCCCCAGCCCGGCGTACGTGACCAGAGCGAGCAGCTCGCGCATGGGGACGTCGAGCCCGCCGCGCGTCCAGAAGTCGCCGAAGGTGAAGTCGGTCAAGAACGCCGGCACCGCCTCGGCGAACCCGCCGGGCAGCCCCGCGAGGGCGTCCGCGATCTCGTCGCCGTACAGCTCCCGCTGGATCGCCAGACCGCGCTCGTGCCGGTCGGCTTCGGTCACGGTGCCCTGCGGCGGAAGCGGCAACTGCTCGCCGCGCGCGGTCAGCACCTCGCTGACCACGCCGATCGCGTTGAGCGCGCGCGGGAACCCGATCATCGGCGCGAGCTGGTACATCGCCTCCTGCAACTCCACGGGGGTGACCCCGACGTTCAGGGCCGCGTTCGCATGGGCCTTGAGCTGCGGCAGCGTCTGCAGAGTGCCCAGCGCGGTGACGGTGATGAGCTCGCGCGTGCGGTCGTCGAGGTCGCCGGTGGCGAACACCTCGCCGAAGATGACCGAGCGCAGGATGCGGCCGAACTCGGGGTGCGGGTCGGGCGCGCTCTCGTCGCGCTCCCCGAAGAGCCGCGTAAAGACCTCGACGGCGCGCTGTTCGCGCGGGGAGGCGTTGGAATCGTTCTGCATCGGATGTCCCTTCTCGTCAGTGGTGGCGCGCCGGGCGCACCGGGAATTCGAGGATGCTGCGGCCGCGCAGCCCTCCGGCGTCCAGCAGCCGGTGCGCCTCTGGCGCCTCGGCTGCCGGCAGCACGTGCGCCACCCGCATCGCCAGGACGCCGTCGGCGGCCAGCGCGCCCAGGCGCGCGATCGCCGCGTGATCGGTGGCGCGGCGGCGCACGTTGAGCCCGTGGCCGGTAATGCCGCGCTCGCACTCCGGCGGTTGCGGCCTGAACACGGCGAGTTGTCCGCCGTCGCGGATCGCGCCGAGGATCGCGGGGCCGATCCCCGCTGGGTCGGCCGCCGCGTCCACTCCGCCGGGGACCAGCGCGCGGACGCGCTCGACGGCGTCCGGACCGCGCGGGACGAACAGCTCGGCCCCGAACGACCGGACGAGTTCCTCGTCGGCCTCGCCCGCCAGCGCCACCACCCGCAGCCCGGCGCGGGACGCGAGCTGCGTGACGTACCCGCCGACGGCGCCGGCCGCACCCGGGACCAGCAGGGTGTCGCCGGGGGCGAGCCCCAGGGCGTCCAGGCCGTTCTGCGCGGTGAGCGAGTTCATCAGGAAGGACGCCGCCTCCGGCATGCTCGCGCGGGCGGGGGCGGGCGTCACGCTCGCCACGGGGGGCACGACGAGGTCGCTGTAGCCGCCCCACGACCCTCGGAAGTCGACGAACGCGACGACGGGCGTCCCGATCGGGAGTGCCGCTTCGCCGCCCGGGCCGACCTCGTCGATGACGCCCGCGACCTCCATCCCCGGGACGAACGGCGGCGTCAGGCCCTCGTTGAGGGCCGCGAGGCGTCCGGTGCGCTCCATGGCATCGACGGGGGCGACCCCGGCAGCCGCCACCCGGACGCGCACCTCGCCAGGGCCGGGGTGCGGGTCGGGCAGGACGACCGGACGCAGAACGTCGGGGCCGCCGTAGGCGTCGAATCCGATGGCGTGCACGGCGACGCTACGGCTGCAGGAGCGCCTTGATGGCGCGCCGCTCGTCCATCGCCTTGTACGCCTCGGCCGCCTGCTCCAGCGGCAGGGTCAGGTCGAACACCTTGCCGGGGTCGATCTCGCGCCGGTAGATGCGGTCGAGCAGGTCGGGCAGGAACCGCCGGACGGGCGCGGGCCCGCCGAGCAGGTTCACCTCGGCGAAGAACAGGGCCTGACCGGGCAGCTCGACGTCGTGCGAGACGCCCACGTAGCCGACGTGCCCGCCCGGGCGGGTGGCCTGGATCGCCTGCAGCATGGACTGCTGCGTGCCGACGGCCTCGACGACCGAGTGGGCGCCGTAGCCGTTGGTGAGGTCTTTGACCTTCGCGACCCCCTCGTCGCCCCGCTCCTCGACGATGTCGGTGGCGCCGAACTCGAGGGCGAGCTTCTGCCGCGACTCGTGGCGGCTCATCGCGATGATGCGCTCGGCGCCGAGTTGCTTGGCGGCCAGGATCGCCAGCAGCCCGACCGCGCCGTCGCCGACGACCGCGACGGTCTTCCCTGGGCCGGCCTGGGCCGCGACCGCCCCGAACCACCCGGTGCCCAGCACATCGGACGCCGCCAGCACGCTGGGGATCAGATCGGGCGTCGGCTCCCCGGGCGTCTTGACGAGCGTGCCGTCGGCCAGCGGCACGCGCAGGTACTCCGACTGTGCGCCCGTCGGGCACGCGAACTCACCCACGATGCACCGGGACTGGAAGCCCGCCTCGCAGATCTCGCAGGTGTTGTCGGACGCGAAGAACGACCCGACCACGAAGTCGCCCGGCTTGACGTTCTTCACCTCGGAGCCGACCTCGTCGACCCAGCCGACGTACTCGTGCCCCATCGGCGACGGACCCTTCACCTCGTCGACGCCCCGGTAGGGCCACAGGTCGGAACCGCACACACAGGACGCCGCCGACTTGATGATCGCGTCGGTCGGCTTCTCGATGGTCGGCTTGTCGCGGTCTTCCACCCGGACGTCGCCGGCTGCGTACATGACTACTCCACGCACGTGAATCTCCTCAGGCTCTCGCGGTTCAGCTCGTGCGGCTGATGCGGACGACGCTACGCCGTGGGTCCGACAATGCGCGAGCGCGTGAGGGGTACCGCTGGTGCCCCCACGCGCGCGAGCGCCGGCGCCATCGTTGACAAGGCTCGCGCGAGACGCTTACCATTCATGTAATCGATTTCTGAAATCGATTACATGCATCTCGATGAGGAGGTGACTGACCGTGGCAACAGTGAAAGACGTGGCGAAGGCCGCCGGCGTCTCCGCGGCGTCCGTGTCTCGGGTGTTGAGCAACCACCCCTCGGTCTCCCCCGGTCTGCGCAAGAAGGTGCTGGCGGCGGCTGGCGAACTCAACTTCCGTCCGAACGCGGTGGGCCGGGCGCTCCGGCGAACCGGGACCCGCACGATCGGCCTGGTGGTCTCCGATCTCCTGAACCCCTTCTTCACCGAACTGGCTCGCGCGGTGGAGGATGCAGCCCGAGAGGCCGGCTACCTCCTGATCGTCGGCAACGCTGATGAGTCTCCCGAGCAGCAGGACCGGTACGTCGAGACTCTGTTGGAACGTCAGGTCGACGGGCTCATCGTGGTCCCGACGGTGGAAACGTCCCCCTTGTTGAGGGAGGCGGCCGACCTGGAGCGCCACATCGTCCTGGTCGATCGTCCGGCGGCCGACGTGAGCGCGCCGCTGGTGGCGTCGGACACGGCCCCCGCGATCACCGAACTGGTCGACCATCTCGTCGCCACCGGGCGCCGCGACATCGGCATGATCTCGGGTCCTGAGCAGGCCGGCACCACACGCGAGCGCGTCGCGGCGCTGCGGGACGCCTTGGCGGCACACGAACTCCAGTTGCGCTCGGAGGGGCTTTGGGTTGGGGACTACCGGCGCGAGTCGGGCCGCGAACTGATGAAGGAGATGCTCGACGAGGGGACGACCCCCCAAGCCCTCCTGGTCGGGAACGGCCGCATGGCGCTCGGCGTCCTGGAGACGTTGAGCAGCTATCCCGCGGTCGTGCCGCAACTGGCGCGTGATCTCGCGCTCGCGGCGATCGACGACCTCGAGGTGTTTCCCCTCGTGCACCCCTCGATCACGGCGATCGAGCAGCCCTCCCGCGAGATGGGGCGCCAGGCCTTCACGTCCCTGTTGGCGCGCATGGGCGGCCACGACGTCGGCAGCGTCCGACTCCCCTGCACCTTGCGTCTACGCGAGTCCACCGACCCTCGACGGCTCCGGTGAACCGCCCATGGTCCACATGAGAAAGGAAACAGGCATGCAAGAGGACACGCCTCTGCTGAGAGTCGAGGGGCTCGTGAAACGCTTCCCGGGCGTCGTGGCTCTCGGCGGGGTCTCATTCGACCTCCTCCCCGGGGAGGTCCACGTTCTGCTCGGCGAGAACGGCGCCGGCAAGTCGACGCTGATCAAATGTCTCGCCGGCGTCCATCAGCCCGACGAAGGGGTCATCACGGTCGACGGCGACCCGGTCGTCCTGCACACCACTGCGGACGCCGAGAAGTTGGGGATCGCGACGATCCATCAGGAGTTCAACCTCGTTACCGAACTGAGCGTCGCCGAGAACGTCATGCTCGGCCGTCAGCCCCGCGTCGCGGGCATCATCAAGAAGGCCGAGATGAACAAGACGGCCAGCGCCACGCTCGCGAAGGTCGGCCTGCACCTCGACCCGCGGACGCCGGTGTCCTCGCTGGGCGTGGCGCGGCAGCAGCTGGTCGAGATCGCCAAGGCGCTGAGTCTTGACGCGCGGATCCTGATCATGGACGAGCCGACGGCCGCCCTCACCGACGACGAAGTCGACCGGCTGCTCTCCCTCATGGACGAGCTACGCGCCCAGGGCGTCGCGCTGATCTTCATCTCGCACCATCTGGACGAGATCCGGCGCATCGGCGACCGGGTGACCATCCTTCGTGACGGCGAATCCGTGACCACCGTCCCGGCCTCGACCGAGACCGACGAGTTGGTACGCCTCATGGTCGGGCGCTCCATCGACGCCCAGTACCCACGGGTGCGCGGCGAGGTGGGCGAGACGCTCCTGAAGGTCGAGGGGCTCAGCCGGAAGGGCAGCTTCGACGACATCTCCTTCGAGGTGCGGGCCGGCGAGGTGGTCGGCTTGGCAGGCCTGGTCGGCGCGGGCCGCACCGAGGTGCTGCGCGCGGTCTTCGGCGCCGATCGGTTCGACCGCGGGACGATCACGGTCGGGGGCCGGTCGCGCAGCCACTCCGGCGTCGAGCGCGGCATCGCGCAGGGGCTTGGCCTCGTCCCCGAGGATCGCAAGCAGCAGGGGCTGGTCTTGGGCGCTTCGGTCGCCGACAACCTCGGGCTGGTCAAACTGAAGGACGCCTCGAAGGGCGGCATCGTCAACCGGGGCAAGCTGGCCGACCTCGCGCGTCGCGCCATCGACAGCCTCCGGATCCGCACCCCGAGCGCCAAGGCGACCGTCCGGAACCTCTCCGGCGGCAACCAGCAGAAGGTCGTCATGGGCAAGTGGCTGCTCGCCGACCCCACGGTTCTTCTGCTGGACGAACCGACCCGCGGCGTCGACGTCGGCGCGAAGGTCGAGATCTACAACCTCATCAACGACATGACCCAGTCCGGGCGTGGGGTCCTCATGGCCTCCTCCGACCTGCCCGAGGTCATCGGCATCTGCGACCGCATCCTGGTGATGGCCCAGGGCCGCATCGTCGGCGAACTCACTCACGAACAAGCAACTCAAGACGCCGTCATGGCTCTGGCGGTCCAAGAAAGGGAGTCAACCCGTGCCCACTGAAGCAACCCAATCCGCGCCCTGGTCGGCGCGAGCCAAGGAGCTCGCCGGCCAGAATGGGGCACTCGGCGCCCTGCTCATCCTCGCGATCGCCATGGCGATCCTGAGCCCGGTCTTCCTGACCACCCAGAACCTCATGAACGTCGGTACGCAAGCGGCGGTCGTCGCGATTCTGGCGTTCGGCCAGACGTTCGTCATCGTGTCGGCCGGCATCGACCTGTCCGTCGGCTCGCTCGCGGCCCTGTCGGCGATCGTCACCGGCTACAGCGCGACGAACCTCGGCTTGCCCGCCTGGGTGGCCATCCTGCTGGGCATCGCGACGGGGTGCGCAGCCGGCCTCGTCTCCGGGATCCTGATCAGCTACGGGCGGCTACCCGCCTTCATCGCGACGATGGCCATGCTGTCCGTCGGGCGCGGCCTCGCGCTCGTGCTGTCCAACGGCATCCCGGTGCGGCAGCCGTCCCAGGTCGCGTTCTTCGGCTCCACGCTGGGGGGCTGGCTGCCCGTACCGCTGCTCATCATGGTCATCCTCGGCGTCCTGGCAGCCTTCATCCTCAACCGCACCTACCTGGGCCGCTGCATGTACGCCATCGGCGGCAATGAGGACGCCGCGCGTCTGTCCGGCATCAACGTCGCTCGGCAGAAGCTCATCATCTACGCCCTGTCCGGCACCTTCTCGGCCATCGCGGGTCTCGTGCTGGCCGGTCGTCTGGTCTCCGGGCAGCCGCAGGCGGCGTCCGGCTACGAACTCGACGCCATCGCGGCCGTGGTCATCGGCGGCGCGAGCCTGGCGGGCGGCAAGGGCCGCGCGTTCGGCACCTTCATCGGCGCGCTCGTCCTGGCGGTCATCCGCAACGGCCTGAACCTGCTGAACGTCTCCTCGTTCTGGCAGCAAGTCGTGATCGGCATCGTGATCGCCCTCGCCGTCCTCACCGACACCCTCCGCCGCAAGTCGGCGTAGTCACACCCACCTAGTGAAAGGAACACCCACGATGTCCAAGATCGGAATGCGCATCGCCGCCATCCTCGCCTCGGGCGCCCTGCTTCTGTCCGGCTGCTCCCAGGGCGGCACGGCCGCGTCCTCGGGGGCCGGCGGCGAGAAGGTCAAGCTCGGGATGGCGATCTCGACGCTCAACAACCCCTTCTTCGTCTCGCTGGAGAAGGGCGCGAAGGACGCCGCCGCGGCGGCCGGCGCCGACCTCGTCGTCACCGACGCCCGCGACGACGCGACCCAGCAGGCGAACCAGATCCAGAACTTCCAGGCCCAGCAGGTCAAGGCCGTCCTCATCAACCCGGTCGACTCCGACGCGGCCGGCCCGATGGTGGCCCCCCTCGCCGCCGCGAACCTGCCGGTCGTCGCAGTCGACCGCGCGGTGAACGGGGCCGAGGTGAACGCTCTCGTGGCGTCCGACAACGTGGCGGGCGGGCGGATGGCCGCCGAGACGCTGGCGAAGGCCATCGGCGAGAAGGGCGACATCATCGTGCTCCAGGGCGTCGCCGGCGCGACCGCCTCCCGCGAGCGCGGCCAGGGCTTCACGGAGGGGATCGCGAAGTTCCCGAACGTGAAGGTCGTCGCGAAGCAGCCCGCCGACTTCGACCGCACCAAGGGCCTCGACGTGACGACGAACCTGCTGCAGTCGAACCCGAAGGCGGTCGGCGTCTTCGCAGAGAACGACGAGATGGCTCTGGGCGCCATTCAGGCGCTCGGGGACCGGGCCGGCAAGTCGGTTCAGGTCGTCGGCTTCGACGGCACCGCCGACGGCATCGCCGCCGTCAAGCAGGGCACGATGTTCGCCTCGATCGCCCAGCAGCCGGAGGAGCTCGGCAAGAAGTCCGTCGAAACCGCGCTCAAGCTCGCCAAGGGCGAGACCGTCGACAAGGCGATCTCCGTGCCGGTGGTCGTCGTCGACAAGAGCAACGCCAAGTAATCCTCCCCTCGGCGCCGGACGCCGCCCCGACGGGGCGTCCGGCGCTGCACCCCCACACCATCGACAGAAAGGGATGCTGTGAGCATCACGGTGATTGGATCCGCGAACGCGGATCTGGTGATTGAGGTCGACCGTCGACCCTCCGGCGGCGAGACGCTGCTCGGTTCTGACCTCGTCATCACGCCCGGCGGCAAAGGCGCCAACCAGGCCGTCGCGGCCGGCCTGATCGGGGGCGACGTCGCGTTCGTCGGCTGCGTCGGAGCGGACGGCAACGGGGCGCTCCTGCGGGAATCGCTCGAGGCGTCCGGGGTCGACACGTCGCCTGTGGACGACGTCGACGTCCCGACCGGCTGCGCCCTCATCACGATCACGCCTGACGGGGAGAACTCGATCGTGGTCTCCCCCGGCGCGAACCGGCGGGTCACGCCCGAGTATCTCGACGAGCACGCCGACGCCTGGACGCACGCCGACCTGGTCGTCCTGCAGCACGAGATCCCGCTCGAGTCCGTCCGCCACGTCGCGGCCCGCTGCCGCGACGAGGGCGTCCGGTTTCTGCTGAACGCCGCCCCGGCGGCCGACGTCCCGGATGACGTGCTGGCCGTGTGCGACCCGCTGGTCGTCAACGAGTACGAGGCCGCGCTCGTCGCGGGCGTCACCGAGGGCAGCGCCGAGCCGCTCGAGCTCGCCCGGCAGCTGCTGGGACGCGGTGCGCGCAGCGTCGTCGTGACGCTCGGCTCGCAGGGGTCGCTCGCGGTCGACGCGTCCGGTGAGGTGACCACGCAGGAAGCCGAACGCGTCACCGCGGTCGACACGACCGGCGCCGGGGACGCCTTCGTCGGCGCGATGGCCGTGGCGCTGGCGTCCGGGAAGGGGTTCGGCGACGCGTTGGCCCTCGGCACGCGCGTCGCCGCCCGCGCGGTGCAGAAGCGCGGCGCGCAGGCGTCCTACCCGACCCTCGCCGACGTGGAGGCGGCCCGATGAAGCGCACGGGAATCCTGAACGCCGACCTGTCGGGCGCGATCGGACGCCTCGGCCACACCGACCTCGTGGTCGTCGGGGACTGCGGGCTGCCGCGGCCGCACGGCGTGCCGGTGATCGATCTGGCCGTGACGTTCGGCGTCCCGAGCTTCGAGGCGGTCGTCCGGGCGCTGGCTGGGGAGATCGTCGTCGAGAAGGCGTGGGTCGCCACGGAGACCGCGGACGCCAACCCCGCGGCCCAGGAGTTGCTCGAGTCGCTCTTCGGGGAGCCGGAGACCCTGTCGCACGAGGAGCTCAAGAAGAAGTCCGGGGACGCCGTTCTGCTCGTGCGCACCGGGGAGGCGACACCGTTCGCCAACGTCATCCTGCGGTGCGGGGTGCCGTTCTGACGGCGGCGTTCTGCTCGCTCGTCCGCTGGGCCGTCCACGCTGGTGGGCGGCCCAGTCGGCGTCGGACGCCCAACGCCGCCCAAGCCCGATGCGTCACCGCTCCGTCGCCCTGCGAGTTGAGTGAGTGAGTGCCGGAGAAGGGACTTGAACCCTCACGCCTTGCGGCACAGGAACCTAAATCCTGCGTGTCTGCCAATTCCACCACTCCGGCCAGCGGTGACACAGTCTAGGGGGTGGACCGGTGGTCCGCTCCGGGCCGCCGATCGGCAGCCCGGCCGGGACCGCGAGGGGCTCGGGGCACGCCTTGCGCCGTCCCTCACCGGCGTCCGCTCCGTGCTGGATGCCTGACAGATCGACTCCACGGACGCCGCCAGCGCGGCGTCCCTGGCTCGGAGAAAACCCAAACACCAAACCGTTGACTCTTTCAATGAAATGCTGTTTCAATCGATCAGTCGATCATCTGGACGAAGGAGTCAGCTGTGAACCTCGGTATCGGCACCTGGCCGCAGCGCCGGGCCAAGGTGCGCCCGCACGACGTAGCCATCGAATTCGAAGGGCACGAGTACACCTACGCGACCGTCTCCGACCGTGTCACCCGCCTCGCCAACGCGCTCACCGCGGCGGGAGTCCAGCGGGGAGACCGGGTCGTCCACCTCGGCTTCAACCATCCGGCCGCCCTCGAACTGTTCTTCGCGGCGGGCCTCATGGGCGCAACGTGCGTGCTGCTCAACCCGCGCCTCAAACTCGCCGAGGTGGAGTACATCGTCGGCGACTGAGCGCCCCGCGTCCTCGCCTTCGGCGCCGAGCAGGCCGACAACACCACCCACCTCGCCACCGCGCACCCCGGATTGACCCTCGTCAGCATCGACGCGGGCACGCCGACCGCCCCGGACGTCGCCCATGACCCGGAATCCCCTACGAAGCCTTCCTCGCCGGCGGCTCGGACACCCCCGTCGAGATCGACCTCGACCTGGAAGAGCCCTGCCTGATCATGTACACGTCCGGGACCACCGGGCACCCGAAGGGCGCCGTGCTCAGTCACCGAGCCCTCTTCTATCAGTACGTCAACGCCCTCATCGGGCAGGACCTCCGGCAGGACGAGGTGCACCTCGCCGCCGCCCCGCTGTTCCTCATCGCCGGGCTCAACATGATGACGGTCCCCACCTTCACCTTGGGCGGCCGCATCATCATCCACCGAGGCTTCCGCGCCGAGGCCGTGCTGGAGCAGATCGAGAAGTCCCAGGTGACGTCGTCGTTCTTCGTCCCGGCGATGCTCGACATGCTGAGCCAGCACGAGCGATTCGCCGACGCGGACCTGAGTTCGTTCCGGGCGATCATGGTCGGCGGGTCCCCGCTGCTCGAGCAGACGATCAAGACGTGGCAGGCTCGCGAGGTCGCGATCATGCAGGGCTTCGGCATGACCGAGGCGGCACCGGGCGTCTGTATGTTGGAGCCGCGCGACGGCCTCGTCAAGGCCGGCTCCGCGGGACGCCCGCACTTCTTCACCGAGAGTCGCATCGTGGACGTCGTCGGCGACGAGGTCGGCCCTGACGAAGCGGGCGAGATCATCATCACCGGGCCGAACATGATGTCCGGCTACTGGAACAAGCCGGAAGAGACTGCGCGCGCTGTCGAGGACGGCTGGTACCACTCCGGCGACATCGCGCTGCGCGACGCCGATGGCTACCTCTGGGTCAAGGACCGCATCAAGGACATGTACATCTCCGGCGGCGAGAACGTCTACCCCGCCGAGGTCGAGAATGCCCTCGTCTCGGTGCCAGGCGTCCGCGACGCGGCCGTCATCGGCGTCCCGGACGACCGCTGGGGCGAGACCGGCAAGGCCTTCGTCGTGTTGTCGGACGCCTCCCTCACCCCCGACGCCATCGCCGCCGCCCTCAAGCCGCTGCTGGCCAACTACAAGCAGCCCAAGTACATCGAAATTCTCGACGAACTGCCGCGGACCGGCACCGGGAAGATCCAGAAGCAAGCTTTGCGCGAGCTGAACTGACCGAGCCCAGTCACTCCACCCAGAATCCCGGAGACCACCATGACCATGAACGAACAATCGCTCGACCGCTTGGACGCCAGAACGAAGAATCGCGAGGCCCGCCGAGTGATCCTGTCCAGCTACCTCGGCTCCACCATCGAGTATTACGATTTCCTGCTCTACGCGTCGGCGTCCGCCCTGGTGTTCCCCAAGGTGTTCTTCGCGCAACTCGACCCGCTCGCCGGCACGATCGCCGCCTACGGGACGTTCGCCGCCGGCTACATCGCGCGCCCCTTGGGCGGTGCGATCTTCGGGCACTTCGGAGACCGCCTCGGCCGCAAGCGGATGCTCATCCTCTCCATGCTCATCATGGGCGTCGCCTCGACGCTCATCGGGCTGATCCCGCCCAAGGAGGTCATCGGGTCGGCCGGCGCGATCGTCTTGGTGCTGCTGCGCGTCATGCAGGGCATCGCCGTCGGCGGCGAGTGGGGCGGCGCGGCCCTGATGGCGCTGGAGCATTCCACGCACGGGAAGCGAGGCTTCGCGGCGTCCTTCACGAACGCCGGCGCGCCCACCGGGGCGGCGCTCGGCACGTTCATCCTGGGCATGTTCGCAGCGCTCCCCGAGGCCCAGTTCCTCGCGTGGGGCTGGCGCATCCCCTTCCTGTTGTCGGTGCTGCTGCTCGTCATCGGGCTGGTGATCCGCAGCAAGGTCAGCGAGAGCCCGATCTTCGCGGCGGCCGTCGCGAAGGACGAGGCCGAGGGCACCACCAAGAAGAAGGTGCCGATCGTCGAGGTGCTGCGGCGGCCGAGGGCCCTCATCTACACGATGCTGTCCGGCGGCGCGGGTTTCGCGCTGCAGGTGTTCCTGGCGACGTTCGCCGTCGGCTACGCGGTGGAGCACGGCGCCCCGCGCCAGTCAGTGCTGTACGTCTTCGCGCTGGCCTCGCTGCTGCAGGTGGCCTTCGTGGTAGCCATGGGCCGGGTCTCCGACCATTTCGGACGCCGCCCCGTCATGCTGGTCGGTCTCGTCGCCTTCATCGCCCTCATCTACCCGATGTTCGGCTGGCTCGCGTCGAGGAACATCCTGTTGATCTTCCTCGCCTTGACGATCGGCCTCCTGTGCCACGCCCTCATCTACGGCCCGCTCGCGGCGTTCGTCTCCGAACGGTTCGGCACGACGGCCCGCTACACCGGAGCGTCGCTGGGCTACCAGTTCGCGACCCTGCTGGGCGCGGGCTTCACGCCGGGCATCCTGGCGTCCATCTACGCGGCGTCCCAGCGCGACACCGCCCCGGTCGTGCTCTACCTCGCCGCGATGTCAGTCGTGAGCGCGATCTTCATCCTGCTCACCAAGGAGTCCAAGGACCACGATCTGCACACCTACGAGCACTGAGGCGCCCTTAGAAGGCGACCGCGGCCAGCAGGCGGATCAGCTGGTCGCGGTCGTCCGGCGCCAGCGCCGCCAGCGTCTCCTCGTTCGCGGTGGACACAGTCGCCCGCGCCTCGGCATAGAACCGGCGTCCGGACGCCGTGGCGACGATCACCTTCGAGCGCCGGTCCCGCGGGTCGGGACGCCGCTGGACTAGCTGACGCCCCTCCAACTCGTCGACGAGCCCCACGATCTGGCTGGGGTCGAGGTAGAGGAACTGGCTCAGTTCGCGCTGCGTGGGTCGCAGGTCGCTGCACGCGAGCGCGAGCACCGCGTAGTGCCGCACCTTGAGCCCGAGCGCGGCGAGGGCCCGGTTCGCGTCGGCCGACCCCCGGGAGGACAGGCGAATCGCCAGGAAGACCGGCTCGCGGGCCAGATCGCTGGCGGCCAGCCGCTCCTGGACCGACGAATCGTTCGCGGTGGTGGCACTGTCGCTCATGGAGGGCCCCTTCGAGTTGCTGGTCACACCCTACCCATAGGTGAACAACAAAACCGTTGACATTTTCAATGACATCCGATGTGATGGACCGAGTTCAGACGACAGCGAAGGAGCATGTGGCCATGACAAACATCGAACCCCTCGACGGCAAAGTGGCCGTCGTCACTGGTTCGGGCCAGGGCCTCGGCCTGGCCTACGCCCAAGAACTGGCCCGCCGCGGCGCGGCGGTCGTGATCAACGACGTGAACGAGCAGCGCTCAGGCGGCGGTCGAGTCCATCACGGCCGCCGGCGGCCGGGCGACCGCCGTCGTGGTCGGGGTCGGCACCACGGAGGCCGCGACCGCCCTCATCGAGGGCGCCTTGGACGCCTTCGGCGGATTCGACATCCTGGTCACCAACGCCGGCGTCCTGCGCGACAAGTCGGTGCTCAAGATGACCGATGACGACTTCGACACCGTCATCCACGTTCACCTGCGCGGCACGTTCCTGTGCGTGCGCGAGGCCTACCGCTCTTTCAAGGAGCGGGGGTCGCCGGACGCATCATCACCATCGGCTCCCCCACCGGCCAGTACGGCAACTTCGGCCAGACGAACTACGCGGCAGCCAAGGCCGGCATTGTCGGCATGGTGCGCACGTGGGCGCTCGAGATGAAGAAGGCCGGCGTCACGGTGAACACCGTCGTCCCGGTGGCGGCGACCGCCATGACCGAGACGGTCCCCTACTTCTCGGCAGCGATCGAGGCCGACAAGCGGGGTGAGCCCATGCCGGACTTCTTCCGCAAGACTCTCGGATTCGGCACGGCCGCCGACGTGGCCGGTCTCGTCGCCTTCCTCGCCTCGGACGCGGCGTCCGGCATCACCGGCCAGGTCGTGGGCGCCGGAGGCGACCGGCTGCAGCTGTTCAGCCATCCGCAGCCCATCGTCACCGAATACAGCGACGGCGGCTGGACGTATGAGAAGCTCGCCGAGCAGTTCGACACCCCCGTCGAGGGTCACCTGCAGGCCTGCGGCGAGAAGATGCCGCCGCTGCCCGACGACCTCGCTCCGGCCCAGGCGAAGTGAGGGGCTCCCCGACCATGCGCTACGAGTACCATCCCGACCTCGCGGCCTGCACCGCGATCGATGTGCACGTGCACATCGAACAATCCGACGATGGCCACACGTCCCTGCCGACGGCGCTGACGGAGGCGTCCGCTGCCTACTTCAAGGCGGAGGACCGCTCCCCCACCCTCGACGTCATCGCCGAGAGGCACCGGGCCGAGAACATGGCCGCCGTGGTCTTCACCGTCGACGCCCGGACCGCGCTGAAGCACGAGCCCAACTCGATCGAGGAGATCGTCGCCGGGTGCGTCCGACACAACGACGTGCTGATCCCGTTCGGCTCCGTCGACCCCCACCAGGGGCCCGTCGCAGTGGACCGGGCGCGCCGCATGGTCGAGGAGTGGGGCGTCCGCGGGTTCAAGTTCCACCCGTCCCTGCAGGGCTTCGACCCCTCCGACGAGCGGTTCTATCCGCTGTACCAGGCAATCTCGGACCTCGGCGTCCCGGCGCTGTTCCACACGGGGCAGAACGGCATAGAAGCTGCGCAGCGCGTCGGCGTCGCCGGTGCGCGCGGGCCGCACGTGAGCGACACCGCCGTCGGCGAGGACC
>NZ_JBDHZL010000011.1:0-51193 GCF_039811905.1 Nigerium sp.
TGTCGTCGGACTCGCTGTCGTCGGCCTCGCTCTCGGCGGGGGCTTCGTCGGTGGTCGGCGCGTCGGCGGCGTCGCCGGGCTCGGACGCGATCGTCTCGGCGTCCGCCTCAGGTTCGGCGGACTCCTCGTCCGCCTCGGGCTCGGCGGTCTCGGTTTCGGGGGTCTCGGCCTCGGGAGGCTCGGTTTCGCCCGACGGCTGCTCGACGGACGCCTCCGGCTCCGCCTCCTGCGCGGGCTGCTCGAGCGTCTCTGCGGGGGCCTGCTCGGCGGCGATCTCGGCCTGCTCGGCGGCGTCCGGCTCGTGCTCGGGCGAGGCGTCGTCGCTCTCGCCCGCGTCGGCCACCTCGGCGTCCGCCGCCGCCATCGCGGCGTCGACCGCCGCGTCGATCTCGTCGAGCACCTGGGCCTCGACGTGCTCGGGCTCGCGGTTCTCCAGCGCAGCGGGAGTGCGCGGGGCAGTGAGTTCGGGGGCGCGGTCGACCGCGGTGGGCGGACCCGCGGGGCGGGACGCCGCCCGGCGCCGACGCGGCGGGGTCGCCGGCGTCTCCTCGCCGGACGGTGCCTGGGATTCAGGTTCGTTCGAATCGAGCATTGGGGCTCTCCTTCACGGCAGCAACGCTGCCGACAGTGGGCCACCGGGAGAAATCACGCCTCCGGGCGGCGAAGCTTGCGGGTGCGACGGCATGTCGCCGGACGGCCGCCGCGGTCGAGAAAACCTCGTCGCGGTCTAGCCGAGGGCAACACCCCGACCTCACACCCCGGGATGCCATCGGTAGGGCTAGCGCCCTGACCTTGCCGACATTATTCCACACCCGTCCGAAAGTGGGGATCTCGGGTTCCGCCGTGCCGCGGTGGGCGTCCGGCGGGGGCGCTCAGGCGTCCTCGAACGGGCCGACGATGCGGCCGTCGCGCCAGACGCCCTGGGCGAGGCGGGTCAGCAAGGCGGGCTGGGCCAACGCGAAGCGAGGCTCGACGCGGCCGAGCGCCTGGAGGACGTCGTCCGGGCGCACCAGCGGCACCACGTGGCGGCTCACGAGGCCGAGGGTCCGGTCGTCGATGACCCACAGCGCGACGATCGCGCCGCGCGCGTCGAACTCGCGCAGCCCCGACTTCGTCATGCGCTCGACGGTCAGGGACTCCGCGGCGAGCAGGGCCGCGACGGCGGCGTCCACCGTGTCGCGATCGGGGCCCGCGATCTCGATCCGCCATTCGGACGCCTGCAGCCCGTCGGCGAGCGACCCGCCGGACGCCTCGACGACCTGCAGCACGTCTAGCCCCTGGGGCAGAGCGGCGTCGAGGCCGGCGCGGACGGCGTCCGGGTCGGCCGGCCGCGCGAGCCCGATCTCCAGGTATTCCGCCTCGGTGGCGGCCCCGGTCGGCGACGCGTTCGCGTAGCTGATGCGCGGATGGGGGCTGAACCCCGAGCTGTACGCCATCGGGACGCCCGCGCGCCGGAGCGCGCGCTCGAACGCCCGCGAGAAGTCGCGATGGCTCGCGAACCGAGCCCGGCCACGCTTCGCGTACCGCACGCGCAGCCGCTGCACGGGGGGCGCCTGCTGCTCCGGCTGTCGTCTCGGTTCTGCCACGAGCGGGGAGTCTAGCGGCCAGCCCTCGCCCACCGCCTCACGGACGCCCGCCGGCGCCCCTCAGCGCCGAACCGCGAGCAGCTCCCCCACCCGAGCGCGCACCTCGGACACGAACCGCTCGTCGGCCGGCAGGTCGTCGCCGAAGACCTCCTGGACGCCGAGCAGGCGATCCACCAGGGCGTTCGCGTCGGTCTCGCCGCGGACCGACGACAGCGTGGCCGCCATCGGGTCGTCGATCGGGAGGTCGAGCCCGGACGCGCTGGGCGTGGCCAGGTACGTCATCCACCCGGCGACGCCGGCGATGGCCGACGACGGCATCCGGCCGGCCGCGAGGTTGTCCCGGATGGTCCCCAGCAGCCGCAGGGGCAGCTTCTGCGAGCCGTCCATCGCGATCTGGGTGGTCTTGTGGGCCAGGGCGGGGTTGGCGTAGCGGCCGAGCACGAGGCGTCCGTAGTCGGGCAGGTCGACGCCCTCGGGCTGGGTGAGCACCGGGATCACGTCGTCCTGGATCAACGACTCCGCGATCCGGTGAAGCTCGGGGTCGCCGACGGCCTCCACGATCGTCGCGTACCCGCGCAGCGCGCCCAGGTAGGCCAGCGTGGAATGGCTGCCGTTGAGGATGCGCAGCTTCATCGCCTCGAAGGGCGCCACGTCCTGGACGATCTGGGCACCGACTCGCTCCCACGCGGGGCGCTCGGCCACGAACCGGTCCTCGATCACCCACTGCTTGAACGGCTCGGCGGAGACGAGGCCCTCGTCATGCAGGCCCAGCAGCTCCTCGCCGAGTTCGCGGTCGGCGGGGGTGGTCGCCGGGACGATCCGGTCGACCATCGTGCACGGGAACGCCACGTGCCCGTCGATCCACGCCGCCAGCTCGTCGCCGTCGGGCAGGGCCGCGCAGTAGTCGCGGACGAGTCGCTCCAGGACCCGGCCATTGTCGGCCAGGTTGTCGCAGGACACGACGGTGATCGGCGTCCCCGGGCCGTCGGCGCGCCGCTGCAGGCCACGGACCAGCCGCCCGATGGCGGACGCCGGCGCCCCGCCGGCCAGATCGGCCGCGACCGCCGGGTCGGTCAGGTCGAGGCCGCCCTCGGCGTTGCGCCGGTAGCCCTTCTCGGTGACGGTCAGCGAGATCACCTGGACGTCGGGGCCGGCGATCAGGGCGTCCAGTTCGGCCTGCTGCTCGGCCGGATACAGCACGTCGCGCACCGAGCCGATCAGCTGCAGGTCGACGCCCTCGGGCGAGTGGGTGAGCACGGAGTACAGGCAGTCCTGCGGGAGGAGCTGTCGCTGGACGCTGTCGGAGCGCTGGGTAACCCCGACGATCCCCCACCGGTCGTCACCGGACGCCGCGAACGCATCCTGGGTGAAGACGGCCTGGTGGGCGCGGTGGAACGCGCCGATGCCGAAGTGGACGATGCCAGCCCGCTGGGCGTCCCACCCCTTCGGTGGCAGGCTCACGTGCGGACGGCCGTCGAGGCCGGCCAGGGAACTGCGGGACAGGCGCGGAAGCTGGGTCATGTCGACTCCTTCGTTGGATGGTCGGCGTCCGGCGTTGCCGGTGCCAGGTTAGGTCGGGCGCGACCCGTCGTGCTACGGAAGACGAACTCGGTGGACAGCAGGCGATCCTCCCCCGGCTCGCCGCGCCGGATCACGGCGTCCAGGTAGGCCATCGCCTCCTCCCCCGCTCGCTCGCGCGGCACGCGGACGGTCGTGAGCGCGGGGCTGACCAACTCGGCGAACTGGATGTCGTCCCACCCGATCACGCTCAGGTCGCGCGGGATGGCAAGGCCGTAGCCGATCAGCCGGCCCATCAGGCCGAGCGCCATCACGTCGTTGTAGACGAGCACGGCGGACGCCCCCGCGCTCAGGACGCCGTCGGCCGCGGCCCGGCCGCCGTCGACCGAGGGCTCGAAATCGCCGACCTGGACGACCTCCAGCCCCTGCGGCGGAAAGAACTGCCCGATGCGGTCGCGGCGCTCGACGTTCGACGTCGAAGACGCCGGCCCCCCGACGTAGGCGACCCGCCGGTGGCCCATCACCCGCAGGTGGAGGGCCGCCGTCTGGACGGCCGCCGTGCTGTCGAACGACACGCTCGGCACCCCCGCGAGCCGCCGGTTCAGCAGCACGAGCGGGCCCAGCTCCTGGGCCCGCGCGAGGGAGTCGGCCCCCATGCGGCTCGAACAGAGCAGGATGCCGTCGACCTTGCGCGCCATCTCCTCCAGGATCGGCAGCTCGGCCGCCGGATCCTCCTCACTGTCGGCGATGAGCAGCGAGTAGCCCAACGCGGACGCCCGGCGGCGCGCGCCGGTGACGATGCTCGGGTAGAAGGGGTTCATCAGGTCGGGGACGACGATGCCCACGCTCTGCGTGCGGCCGGTGTTCAGCGCCCGCGCGGCCAGGTTGGGGGCGTAGTCGAGACGCGCCGCGATGTCGAGGATGCGCTCGCGGGTGCGCTCGCCGACCAGGTCGGGCTTGGTGAAGGCCCGGGACGCCGTCGCGACCGAGACGCCCGCCTCGTGCGCGACCTGCCTGAGCGTGGCCCCCATGCGCCGACCCTCCTCGTCGCTGCACTGTGATGGGATCACGGTAGCCAAGGATGAAACCGTTTGCAAGAAGAATCTGTCGCACCTCAGGAGGCGACCCGCCTTGCACCGGGAGTGCATTGTGTGCAACCGTTTACAGTACGGCGTCGCCGGTTCGCTTCGAGAACGCCGCGCCCGGCCAGCGACCCCAGCCGCCCACCGACTCGACACCGACGACGAGGAGAAGAACCAGTGACCACCTCCCTGACCCTGCGCCCCGCTTCCGAGTGCCGCTACGACGCCGTCTCTCTCGGGGAGGTCATGCTCCGGCTCGATCCTGGCGAGGGCCGCATCCGCACCGCCCGCGCATTCCGCGCCTGGGAGGGCGGGGGCGAGTACAACGTCGTCCGGGGGCTGCGGAAGGTGTTCGGCCTGCGCACCGCGGTCGTCACGGCGCTCGTCGACAACGAGGTCGGACGCCTGCTGGAGGACTTCATCCTCGCCGGCGGCGTCGACGCCTCCCTCATCCGCTGGGTGCCCTCCGACGGCGTGGGGCGCGACGTGCGCAACGGGCTGAACTTCACCGAGCGCGGCTTCGGCGTCCGGGGCGCCGTGGGCGTCTCCGACCGCGGGCTGACCGCGGCGTCCCAGCTCGGACCCGACGACGTGGACTGGGACCACCTGTTCGGCGAACTCGGCGTCCGGTGGCTGCACACGGGCGGCATCTATGCGGCCCTGTCGGAGCGGTCGGCCGACACGGCGCTGGCGGCCTGCCGGGCCGCCAAGAAGCACGGCACCGTCGTCTCCTACGACCTGAACTACCGCCCCAGCCTGTGGAAGTCGATCGGCGGGCCGGAGCGCGCGCAGCAGGTCAACCGTGAGCTGGCGCGCTTCGTCGACGTGATGATCGGCAACGAGGAGGATTTCACGGCCGCCCTCGGCTTCGAGGTGCCCGGGGTGGACGACAACCTCACCGATCTCGCCGTCGACAGCTTCGCCGCGATGATCGACGAGGTCGCCCAGGCGTACCCGAACTTCGGGGTGATCGCGACGACCATGCGCGGGGTGAAGACCGCCACCGTCAACGACTGGGGCGCGATCGCGTGGAGCCGCGACGCCGGCCTGGTGCAGGCGGTCCAGCGGGACGGGCTGGAGATCCTCGATCGCGTGGGCGGCGGCGACTCGTTCGCGTCCGGGCTGATCTACGGCCTGCTGGCGGAGGAGAGCCTCGACACCGCCGTGAACCTGGGCGCCGCCCACGGCGCGCTCGCCATGACGACGCCGGGCGACACCTCGATGGCCAGCAAGGCCGAGGTCCTGAAGCTCGCCAGCGGGGGCAGCGCCCGGGTCGACCGCTGACCAACGACCGTTCCGATCAGGGGCGATGCCCTTGCCGCGGCGCTGGCGTCCGCGGGAGACGTCCGGCTGCTCTGAGCCGGACGCCCGCGCGCCTTACCCGGCGTCCGCCGGCCACGGTGGACGGCCGTGGCGCTCGGCGTACGCGCTCTCGAACGCGGCGACGGCGGTCGGGAGGGTCGCGAACACGCGGTCCTCGCCGACGACCGCGAGGAAGCCGGCGCGGGCGAGGTCGTCCCGCAGGTCCTGCTTCACGCGCGCCATCACGAACGTGATGCCGCGCGCCTCCAGCCGGGCGCGCAGCTCGACGAGCGTGTCGACGGCCGTCAGGTCCACCTCGACGTTCGCCTCGGCGTTGAGGCAGAACCACTCGACCGGCGTGGACGCCACATCCACCGCGCGCAGCGCGCGCGTCATGAAGTCGGCGCTGTTGGCGAAGAACAGCGGCGAGTCGTAGCGGTACACGAGCAGGCCCGGCACCTGGCGGGCGTTCGCGTAGTCGGCGACGTCGTGCATGCCGGCCAGGCCCGGCACGTACCCCAGGACGCCGTCGTGCGGGTGCGCGATGCGCCGGATCAGGTCAAGCAGGGACAGCACGATGGCCAGCCCGATGCCCGTCAGCACGCCGAACCAGACGACGGCCACCGCCGTGACGAGGGTGAGCACGAGTTCGCTCTTCCGGAAGCGGGCGATGCGTCGTAGCTCGCCGACGTCGACCAGGCGGGTGGCGGCGTAGACGATCACCGCCCCCAGCGCCGCCGTCGGGAACGATCCGAGCACCGGGCCCGCCATCATGAGCACGGCGATCACGCCCGCGAGGGCGACGAGCGAGTGCGCCTGCGTCCGGCTGCCGGCGGCGTCCCCCAGCACGGTGCGCGAGCCGCTGGAACTGCAGGGGAACCCGTGCAGGAAGCCCGTCGCGACGTTGACCAGGCCGAGGGCGAACAGCTCCTGGCCGGCGTCCGTGGGCTCGCGCCGCTTCGCGCTGAACGCGCGCGACGTCAGAACGTTGTCCGTGTAGCCCACCATCGCGATGCCCAGCGCGTAGGGCGCGAGGGCGAGCAGGCTGATGCCGGAGGCGTCCGGGACGGCGGGGGCCGGCAGCCCCGCCGGCACCTCCCCCACGACGCGCAGCCCCCAGCGGTCCGGGCCGACCAAGGCGACGACCCCGGCGGCCAGCAGCATCACGAGCAGCGGTCCGGGCCAGTGGGGGCGCCACGCCCGCACGGCGACCAGCAGGACGAACACCGCCGCCGCGAGCGCGAGCGTCGGCACATGAATGCCCGCCGCCTGCTCGGCCAGGGACAGCGCCTGCTCGACCGGGTTCTCCCCCGCGATGCGGAGCCGGGTCACCTTGCCGAGTTGGCTACAGATCATCAGGACGGCGATGCCGGTGAGGTAGCCGACGAGCACCGGACGCGACAGCAGGTTGGCGAGGAAGCCGAGGCGTCCCAGCCAGCCGAGCAGGCAGACCACGCCGACGGCCACCGCCAGCAGGGACGCCGTCGCCGCCCAGCGGTCGTGTTCGGACGCCCCCAGCAACGCCGCGAGCCCGGCGGCGGTCATGAGGGCGGTCGTGGACTCGGGGCCGACCGAGAGCTGGCGCGACGGCCCCACGACGGCGTACACCGCGAGCGGCGCGCACATCGCCCACAGGCCCGTGACCGCGGGCAGCCCGGCGATCTCGGCGTACGCCATCACCTGCGGGATGAGGTACGCGCACACCGTGACCCCGGCCAGCACGTCGCCGCGCAGCCACCCCCGCTCGTAGTGGGCAAGGGTGTACGCGCCCGGAGCGATGCGGCCCCAGCGCGGCATCGGCCTGTTCTCCACGCCGACACGGTACGACCCCGGCGTCGCCCGTGATGGCGACACCCCGCTAGGGTGGTCCGAGTGATCGACTACGACCTTCGCACCCTCCCGGCGGCCGGCGACCTCACCGACGACGCGCGCGGCTGGGCCCACGCGGTCGCCCTCGGTTTCGGCCAGGCCGCGCTGTCCGACGAGGCGCTCGAGCGCTGGTGGGGCTACCAGTGCGCCGACCGCTTCCGCCTTCGGTCGGCGTGGCCCACCGGACCCACCCGGGGGCTCGCCCCGCACACCCCCGTCGCCACCTTCGCAAGCTTCGACCAGACCATCAACACCGGGAACAGGCACCTCGAGCCGGCGAACTTCATCACCGACGTGACCGTCCGGACGACGCACCGCCGGCGCGGCCTCCTCAGCCGCCTCATGCGCACCGACCTCGGCGAGGCCGCCGACCGCGGGCTCGCGCTGGCGAGCCTCACCGCGACCGAGGGGTCGATCTACGGGCGCTTCGGGTTCGGCGTGTCGTCGCTGGTGCGCACCGTCGAGCTGCACACGGGCGCGCGGTTCGGGCTGCGACCCGAGGCGTCCGGGCTGGCTGACCTGCCGGTCGAGATCGTCGACTCCGCCACCGCCGCCCCGCTGCTGGAACGCACGTTCGCCGCCTACCACGCCGAGCGACGCGGCTCGCACGGGCGCATGCACTGGTACGGCGACTACCTGACCGGCCTGTGGAACCACGAGGAGGAGAAGCCAGACCGGCGCGTCCGGGTCGCGGTGGCCTTCGACGCCGGCGGCGAGCCGCGTGGCCACGTCAGCTACCGGTTCGACGGGCACGGCGAGCGCCTCAAGGTCATCGATCTCGTCGCGGCCGACCCCGCCGCGGAGTTGTCGCTGTGGCGGTTCCTGGCCAGCGTCGACCTCGTCGACGTCGTCGAGTACGGCCACTTCGACGCGGCGAGCCCCCTGCCGTCCGCGCTGGCCGACCCGCGGCTGCTCGTGACGACGAAGGTGCGCGACTTCACCTGGACCCGCGTCCTCGACGTGCCGCGCGCGCTCGGCGCCCGGGGCTTCGACGCCGACGGCGAGGCCACCTTCGCGGTCGACGACCGCCTGGGCTTCGCGGACGGGTCGTGGCACGTGGCCGTCCGCGACGGCGTGGCCGAGACCACGCGGGTCGAGGACGCCGCCGTCCGGATCACCGCCGACGCCCTGGCCACGCTGTACGCGGGCCTCGCGTCCGCCCGGACGCTCGCCGGCGCGGGTCTCATCACCGGGGACGCCGCGGGCGTCCGGGCGCTGGCACGGCTGTTCGCCGTCGACGTCCCGCCCGCGTGCGTGACGTCGTTCTGACCGGGTAGCTAGTCGTCCCGCCGGGACGCCACGTCGGAGAGCGGGCGCCCCATCGGCAGAATCGTGTAGGAGCGCCGGATGTGCTCCTCCACACGGGCGACGGCCTCTGCCGGACGGCGCTCGATGATCGCGTCGGCGATGCCCTCGTGGTCGACGATCAGGCTGTTGCGGAAGGCCGGCCAGTCTTCGAGGTTGCGCTCCGCGGTGAGGATCGGGCGACGCAGCGACTCTCGGATCGCCTCGGTCAGGTCGCTCACGAACGTGTTCGCACCCATGCGCGCGATCGCGACATGGAACTGCGTGTCGAACTCGTTGAAGCTCGCCGCGTCGTGACGGGGATCTTGCATGTCGCGGATGAGCCGACGCAACGTCTCGATGTCCTCGTCGGTCCGATGCAGCGCGGCGAGTTCGGCGCTGGACCGCTCCAGCGCGATCCGGGCGACGACGACGTCGTCCACGGGGAACATCGCGAGCGCGACCTGCAGGCGCAGGAGGCGTCCGAGGGCCTGGCTTCGCTGGGCGGTCACGTGCGTGCCCGCCGACGACCCGCTGCCCACCTGGCTCGTCAGCACGCCCTGAGCCTGCAGCGTCCTGATCGCCTCGCGCGCCGCCGCCCGGCTCACGCCCAGTTGCGCGGCCAGCTCGCGCTCGGGCGGCAGGCGGTCGCCGACGGAGAGCTTGCCCTCGAAAATCAGTTCCTCGACATGGTTGAGGACGACCTGATGCGCGGACGGCGTGGGGGCGCCGGCCGGCGCCTCTCGGGGGGAACTCACGTGGGCGATTGTGCCACTGTCGTCGCGCCACGCAGCGCACCCGACGGCCGATTATGTGGTCCTACCACTGAGGTATACACTGTTGTGCGTCGAAGCCGACCAGAACTGTCAAGAGGAGAACGATGCCGTTCGGACTTGCGGACAAGACGTGCACCAGCCGTGAGGAACGCCCGGACGTGTCCGCCCATGCGGGGGGCCTGCCCCGCCTCCTCGCCCACCAGGTCACGCTCACACGAGCCACCGTCATTCACCTCCCCGCCGAGCCCACCCCCGACCAGATCGGCCTCGCGATCGCCGACACCCTCGCGGACGCCGACGTCCACGATGTCCTGGTCTCCACCACGCTCCCGGCCGCCTGGCAGCGGGCGATCGATGGCGACGGCGTCCGGGTCTTGCGTGAACAGACGTGTTCGTCCACTGAGCACATGGACGCCGCCGGCGCCCTCGTCGCGCCGGTCGCCCTGGCCGTCGCGGGGAGCGGACGCCTCTACCTCGACCGCACCGGCGGGAGGCGTCCGCTGCCGGTGTCGCCCCGGCTGCACATCTACGTCGTCGGGGAGGAGGCGCTGGTCCAGACGGACGCCGACGCCGCCCCGCGGCTCGCCGCCGCCGCCGCAGCCGGACGCCCCCTCAGCCGCGTCCACGCCCCCGCGCCGGTCGTCCGGGTGCCCGCGGAGGGCCGGGCACCCGAGGACGACGGCGGGGCCGCCGACGCCCAGGCCGCGCCGGAGGCGTCCGACGATGTGCGCCCGGCCAGCCTGACGCTGATCATCGCCTGACGAGGGGTTCGACTCGACGCGGTCGTAGGCCGAAGGTCCAATGGTCGGGGGCCGTCCGCGCTGGTGGGATGGGGGACACCAGAAAGGAACACACATGCCTTTGCACCTGTCCCCCGCCAAGTCCCTCGTCTCGACGTCGCTGATCGCGGCCACGGTTCTCCTCGCCGGCTGCACCGGCGGCACGGCCGCGACCACGACGACCACCACGGCCAGCCCGGCCGCGACGGCCAGTTCTGCCGAGAGCGGGACGCCCACCGAGACCGGGACGCCGACGGCCAGCCCGTCGGTGCGCACCGTCAACGCCAACACCGCCTCGACCGACGAGATCGCCGCGGCGCTCAAGGACGCGGGCGTCCAGAACTCCGACCGGTGGGCCAAGGAGGTCGAGGAGTACCGGCCGTACACGGCGGACAACCTGCGCACCAAGCTCTCCACCGAGCTCGGCAAGTACGGCGTCTCGGCGGATCAGCTCGACAAGATCCTCTCCACCCTGACCGTCTGATGAGCGACCGGACGCTCGTCGCGCTCTACCGCCGCGTCCTGATCGGGCTCGCGGGCGCCACGGCGCTCGGGGCCTGCGTCGAGCTGGCGATGCTGCGGCACTGGAAGAAGCCGACCCAGCTCGTGCCCTGGGTGCTGCTGGCCGTGGTCCTGGCGGCCGCCGGCCTGCTGTGGACCCACCGCTCGGTCGTCACCGTGCGGGCGGCCCGGGTCGTCGGGGTCGTCGGGGCGCTGGGCGCGGCGGTCGGCGTCTGGGAGCACATCGAGTCCAACATGGAAACCGCCCCGCTGTCGGCCGCCTGGTCGGCGACGTGGGACTCGCTGCCGGCGTCCGCCCAATTCCTCCAGGCCGCGACCGGCGGCGCCGGCGGGGCCCCGCCCCTCGCCCCCGGGTTCCTCGCCCTGTCAGGCATCTGCCTGGCGCTCGCGACGCTGGGCGACGGGTGGAGCACACTGAGGGCGTGAGTCCGACGCCTCCCGCGCAGCCCGGCCCCGCTGGGCCCGGGGTGCTGCTCTCCGACACGAGGGCGGCGCCCCGGGCCGCGCGCGCCATCCCCCCGCGCCGGACGGTGCTCGCCACGATCGTCGGGGCGACCCTGCTGGTCGCGGCGCTCGTCGGCGTCCTCGCGTACTGGGTGAGCAGCCGGCTGGCCGAACGCGAGATCCTCGACGAGGGAGCCCGGCTGACCGACCTGTTGGTCAGCTCCGAGTTGCAGCCGCGCATCACGCCCGCCCTGCAGGCACTCGACCCGGCCGCGCAACGCGCCCTGGACGCCGCCGTCGCCCCCACCCTCCGCCACGACGGCGCGCTGCGCCTCAAGGTGTTCGACGCCGGCGGCCGCGTCCTGTACTCCGACGAGCCGCGCCTGATCGGCCAGACCTTCCCGTTCGACGCCGAGGAGCGACAGGCGCTGGACGGATCGTCCGCCCGCGCCGTCCTCTCCAGCCCCCACGGGTTGGAGAACGAGTACGAGCGCGTGCCCGGACGCCTCGTCGAGGTGCGGCAGCCGGTCGTCGCCGACGGCCATCGGTTCCTCGTCGAGGTCTACTTCGACTACCACCGCATCGGCGCCCGGGCCGTCGAGATGTGGCGGGTCTTCATCGCCCTCCTCGGCGGGTCGCTCGCGCTGATGCTGCTGCTGGTCATCCCGATCACCTGGCGCCTCTCCCGGGGGCTCGACGACGCCCGGGCCGAGCGCGAGGCCCTGTTGGAGCGGGCGGTCGAGTCCTCCCAGCTCGAGCGCCGCCGCATCGCGGGCACGCTGCACGACGGCCCGGTGCAAGAGCTGGCCGCCGCCACGCTCGCGCTGTCGGCGTCCGCGCAGCGCCTCGACCGCGACGGCCACCCCGGGCAGGCGGCGACGGTCCGCGAGTCGGCGGCGTCCGTGCGCGGGGCGATGCGCTCCCTGCGGACGCTCCTCGTCGACCTGTACCCCGCGACCCTCGGCGACCAGGGCCTGGCCGCGAGCCTCGCCGACCTCGTCGAGCCGCTGCGGTCCCACGGCGCCGACGTCGAACTCGCGGTGCACCCGCGCGTCGACAGCGCGGTGCCGCTGCCCGACCAGCGGCTCGTGTTCCGCGTCGCGAGCGAGTGCCTGCTGAACGTGGTGAAGCACGCCGAGGCGTCCCGGGTCGTCGTCCGGTTGGACGCCTCCGGCCGCGGCTGGACGCTCACGATCGCCGACGACGGCCGCGGCTTCAGCCTGGAGGACACGTTTCGCACCCCCGAGCCGGGCCACCTGGGGCTGCACGTCCTCGCGGACCTGGCCTCGGACGCCGGCGCCGCCCTGCGCGTCGCCACCCGCCCCGGCGAGGGCACCGTCGTGACGCTGACGAGGGAGAACGCATGACCGAGACGATCAAGATCGTGATCGTGGACGACCACCCGCTCGTGCGGGCGGGACTGCGCGCCGTGCTCGAGGGCCACGCCGGCATCGAGGTGGTCGCCGAGGCGTCCGACGGGGCGGACGTGGTCGAGCTGGCCCGGCTGACGTCCCCCGACGTCGTCCTGATGGACCTCTCGATGCCCCGCACCGACGGCGTCGAGGCCACCCGGCGGCTGGCCGAGGAGTGCCCCGACGTGCGGGTCGTCGTCCTCACGTCGTTCACCGAGCGCTCGCGCGTGCAGCGCGCGCTCGCGGCCGGGGCGATCGGGTACGTCCTGAAGGACAGCGAGCCCGACGACCTGCTGCGGGCCATCCGGTCCGCCCGGGCGGGCCACGTGCCGATCGACCCGCGGGTGGCGGCCGCGCTGCTCCCCCGCGACGAGCCGCGCCCCGACGGCGCGGAGGCGGCCCTGAGCAGCCGGGAGCGCGAGGTGCTCGCCCTCGTCGCACAGGGCTTCGCCAACAAGCAGATCGCGAAGCGCCTCGGCATCACGGAGGGCACGGTGAAGGCCCACCTCGGCCGCATCTTCCGCGAACTCGGCGTCGTCGACCGCACCAGCGCGGCCCTCTGGGCCCGCGATCACGGCTTCGCCTGAGCGACCCGCGGACGCCTACCTCGCCTCCGGCGCCGGACGCGCCACGCGCAGGTGCCGCGCCCACAGCACCCAGGCGACGAGCGTCACGACCAGGGCGTTCACCGCGAGCCCCAGGAGCGACTGGGCCATGAACGGGGCCCACGCCCCGGCGATGACCGCGTTCAGCGTGAGCTGCACGAACGACTGCACCGAGGACGCCGCACCGCGCCGGTCCGGGAAGAGGTCCAGCATCGCGAGCGTCAGGATCGGGAAGGCGATCGCGACGCCCAGCGTGTAGACCGGCAGCACGACGACGGCCCAGGGCAGCGGGTCGGCGTGCGGCAGCAGCGCCAGGGCCAGGTTCACCACCCCACCGGCGACGCTGATGCGGTAGCCCCACGTGGCGAGCCGGGTGCCGGGCACCCGGCCCGCGAGGCGTCCGGCGACCCAGGAGCCCGCGATCATGCCGGAGATCAGCGGGACGAACAGCAGCCAGAAGTCCCGCTCGCCCTTGCCGAGCAGGTTCACGACGAACAGCGGCGCCGACGAGATGTAGGTGAACATCCCCGCGAAGTTCAGCATGCCCGCGAAGACGAGCCGGCGGCCGTCCGGGTCGCGCCACACCGTCGCCATGCCGCCGACCAGCGGACGCAGCCGCAGCGGCGTCCGGACCTCCGGCGGGTGGGTCTCGGGCAGGAAGAGCGCGACGAGCAGCACGAGCAGCAACCCGTAGCCGGCGAGGGACCAGAAGATGATCCGCCAGTCGCCGGCGAGCAACAGCCAGCCTCCCACGATCGGCGCGAGCGCGGGCGCGAGGCCGAAGATCATGGCGATCTGGCTCATCACGCGCTGCGCCAGGGAACCGGTGAACAGGTCGCGCACCATCGCCCGGCTGATGATCTGCCCGGCGCCGGCGCTCGCGCCCTGGATCGCGCGGCCCACCAGCAGCCAGCCCAGCGACGGTGCGAGCGCGCACCCGACCGACGCCAGCGTGAACACGGCGCCGCCGACGAGGATGACCGGCTTGCGGCCCAGGGCGTCCGACAGCGGGCCGTGGATGAGCGACATCACCGCGAACGAGATCAGGTACACGCTCACGAGTTGCTGCAGCGCCAGCGCGCTCACCCCGAGCGCGGCCCCCATCTGCTGGAACGCCGGGAAGATCGTGTCGATCGAGAACGGGCCGACCATGCCCAGCCCGGCGAGGATCGCGATCAGCAGCGACTGCGGCGGTCGCCGCTCGACAGTGCTCCTCACGCGCCGGATCCTCTCACGCCGGCCACCCCCCTGGCCAGGACGCCGCCCGCCTCAGCGGACGGGTGCGATGGGCAGCAGGTGGCGCCCGGTGGGACCGATCTGGATCTCGGTGTCGAGCTGGGGGCAGACGCCGCAGTCGTAGCAGGGCGTCCAGCGGCAGTCCTCGACCGGCTGCTCGTCGAGGGCGTCCTGCCAGTCCTCCCACAGCCAGTCGCGGTCGAGGCCGGAGTCGAGGTGGTCCCACGGCAGCACCTCGGGGTAGTCGCGTTCGCGCGTCGTGTACCAGGCGAGGTCGACGCCCGTGCCCTCCAGCGCGGACGCGCAGCACGCGACCCAGCGGTCGTAGCTGAAGTGCTCGCTCCAGCCGTCGAACATGCCGCCGTCGCGGTAGACGGCCTCGATGACGGCGCCCACGCGCCGGTCGCCGCGGCTCAGCAGGCCCTCGATCACGCCGGGCTTGCCGTCGTGGTACCGCATGCCGATGGCCTTGCCGTAGCGGCGATCCGAGCGGATCTTCTCGCGCAGCAACTGCAGGCGGTGGTCGATCGTCTCCGCGGACGCCTGCGCAGCCCACTGGAACGGCGTGTGCGGCTTCGGGACGAACCCCCCGATGCTCACCGTGCAGCGGATGTCGCGCGAGCCGGCCGCCGCGCGGCCGGTCTCGATGACGCGGGCGGCCATGTCGGCGATCGCGAGCACGTCGTCGTCCGTCTCGGTGGGCAGCCCGCACATGAAGTACAGCTTCACCTGACGCCAGCCGTTGCCGAACGCGGTGGCGACGGTCTGGATCAGGTCGTCCTCCGTCACCATCTTGTTGATGACCTTGCGCATGCGTTCGCTGCCGCCCTCGGGCGCGAACGTGAGGCCCGAGCGGCGTCCGTTGCGAGACAGCTCGTTCGCGAGGTCGATGTTGAAGGCGTCCACCCGCGTGCTCGGCAGCGACAGCGACACGTTCGTGCCCTCGTAACGGTCGGCCAGCTCCTTCGTGACGTCGCCGATCTCGGAGTGGTCGGCGCTCGACAGCGACAGCAGCCCCACTTCCTCCAGCCCCGTCGACTCCAGGCCGCCGGCGACCATTGCGCCGATCGTCTCGATGTTCCGTTCGCGGACCGGGCGCGTGATCATGCCCGCCTGGCAGAACCGGCAGCCGCGCGTGCAGCCGCGGAAGATCTCCACGGAGTACCGCTCGTGGACCGTCTCGGCGAGCGGCACGAGCGGCGCCTTGGGGTACGGCCAGGAGTCGAGGTCCATCAGCGTGTGCTTCGCCACCCGGAACGGCACGCCCGGCCGGTTCGGCGTCACCTTCTGGATGCGGCCGTCGGGCAGGTACGCGACGTCGTAGAACCGCGGGACGTACGCCACGCCCGACGTGGCGAGCCGCAGCAGGACGCCGTCGCGGCCCCCCGGACGCCCCTCGGCCTTCCAGCCCCGCACGATCTCCGAGATCGCCAGGGACGCCTCCTCGCCGTCGCCGAGCACCGCGGCGTCCACGAAGTCGGCGATGGGCTCGGGGTTGAAGGCGGCGTGGCCGCCGGCGATGACGAGCGGCTCGGCGTCGCGGTCGGCCGCGTGCAGCGGGATGCCCGCGAGGTCGAGCGCGGCCAGCATGTTGGTGTACCCGAGCTCGGTGGAGAAGCTGATGCCGAGCACGTCGAACGCCCCGACCGGGCGGTGGTTGTCGAGCGTGAACTGCGGCAGGCCCTGCTCGCGCAGCAGCGCGGCGAGGTCGGGCCACACCGAGTAGGTGCGCTCCGCGAGGATCCAGTCGCGCTCGTTAAGGATCTCGTACAGGATCGCGACGCCCTGGTTCGGCTGGCCGACCTCGTAGGCGTCCGGGTACATGAGGCACCAGCGGACGTCCGTGGCGTCCCAGTCCTTGACGACGGAGTTCACCTCGCCGCCCACGTACTGGATGGGCTTGCTCACGCGGGCGAGCAACGGCTCCAGGCGGGCGAACAGCGAGTCCGGCGAAGTCACGGTCGGAGTATTCATGGTGCGACCAGGGTAACCGCTCAGGCGCGCTCGCCCGACTCGGCGTCCGTGGACGCCTCCGGCTCGCCCAGGTCGTCGGGCGCGTCCGTCGGGCCCGGTTCGCCGGCCTCGGCCCCCTCCTGCGCCAGCGCCGGCTCGAGGTCCTCTGGGCGATGGATGAACCCCGCGCGCGCGAGGTCGTCGGAGAGATCGTCGACCACGGCGCCGTCGGCGTTCCACGCCCCGATGCGATACGCGGTCCGCGCCACCATGTGGCCGGCGACGGGCGCGGTCAGGATCTGGAGGGCCACGATCACGAGACACACGAGCGTCACGTGCACCGACCGCAGCGTCAGCGTGACGCCGCCCAGCACGAGGATCAGCCCGAACACCTGCGGCTTCGTGGCGTAGTGCATCCGCCCCATGACGTCGGAGGACCGCAGGACGCCGATCGCCGCGGACATGCAGAAGAAGGCTCCCAGCGCGAGCAGGATCGCGCCCGCGAGGTCCATGGCCCCGTTCATCGCGCTCCCCCGTTCTGGTCGCGGTAGTTCCGGTAGCGCTCGTCGCGGGCACGCGAGCCGGCGGTCAGCCGGGCCATGCCGACGGCCGCGGTGAACCCGACCATGGTGAGCACGAGCAGGATCGGCAGCCCGACGTCGGTGCGGTCGACCATCTCCTGCGCGGCGACCGCCGCGATGAGGATCGCCACGATGACGTCCGCCGCGACCACCCGGTCGAGCGCCGTCGGACCCTTCGCCAGCCGGAACAGCACCACCGCGGCGCCGATCACCAACTGCACGACGGCCAGCCCGATGAAGAACCACGTGAGTTCGGTCACGACGACGCCTCCTCGCGAGCCCGGCGCCGGTAGTCGGCGAGCTTCTCGTGCGCCTTCGCCTGCTCCTTCGACGACGCGAACGCGCCGAGGACGCGACCCTCGACCTGCAGGGTGACGTCCACGATCTCCTCCTTGGCCCGGGGGCTCGTCATGTCGAAGACGTGCAGGTACAACCGTCGCGTCGAGCGGCGGGCGTCCACCACGATCGAACCGGGGACGACCGACATCAACTCGCCCGTGTTCGCCTGGTACAGGTCGGAATCCGACATCAGGTCGACCCGGACGATCCCGGACGGAGGCTGCTCCCGCGCGAACGCGCTCACCGCCAGCCGGAAGGACGCGGTCGCCAGATCCCACACCAGCAGGACGCCGAGCTTCACCACGCCGACCAGGTGCGGACGCCCCCGGTACCCCATCCGCGGCAGAGGGAACAGCAGCGTGACCAGCCACGACAGCAGCAGGCCGCCGACCACGCTCACGATCGTCACCTGGCCGACCAGCACGAGCCACAGCGCGGTGAGCAGCAGGATGTTCCGGGGCTGCCTCAGGCCCAGGCGACGCCGGCGGCGGCGCCGGGCGGCGACCCGCGCGGCGGTGGCGGACTTCGCGGCCTGCGCGGCCTTCGTCCGGGCGGACTGCGTCTCGTCGGCGTTCACGGCGTCGGCACCCCCTCCAGCACGGCGGACACGTACGACGGGCCCGGCAGGGCGGCGGCGGCACGCTCGGCGTAGTCGTAGAGCGGCCCGGCGAACGCGGCGAGGGCGACGCCCAGCCCGATCAGGCCGATCGTGGCCCCCACCATGCGCGGCGGCAGCGCGACGCCGGGCGACTCGTCGCTCTCGTCGGC
Organism: Nigerium sp.; assembly: GCF_039811905.1. NCBI lineage: Bacteria > Bacillati > Actinomycetota > Actinomycetes > Propionibacteriales > Propionibacteriaceae > Nigerium > Nigerium sp. The sequence continues at coordinate 18,057 of NZ_JBDHZL010000011.1, forward strand.
GTCGTCTTCGTCCTCGTCGTCGGGGTCGACCGCTCCCGCGTCCTGGGGCTTGCCCCAGAACGCCCGGTTCCACACCTTCGCGACGGCGTACAGCGTCAGCAGGCTCGTCAGCGTGGCCGTCGCGACGAGGACCCACGCCAGCGGCGTCCCCACCTCGGCGCCCGCGCGCAGCAGGCCGATCTTGCCGACGAACCCCGACAGCGGCGGGATGCCGGCCAGGTTGAACGCCGGCACGAGGAACAGGACGCCGAGCAGCGGCGAGCGCGTAGCGAGCCCCTGGAGGCGCTCGATGTCCGTGGAGCCGCCGACGCGTCCGATGAGGCCCGCCACCAGGAACAGCGCGGCCTGGATCGTGATGTGGTGCGCGGTGTAGACGATCGCGCCGGCCAGCCCCGCGGTCGTCGCCAGGCCGATGCCCATGAGCATGTAGCCGATGTGGCTGACCAGGGTGAACGACAGCAGACGCTTGATCTCCGACTGGGCGATCGCGCCCAGGATGCCGATGAGCATCGTCAGCGCGGCCAACACGAGCAGGCCTTCGTGCAGGGGTCGCTCGGCGAACAGCAGGGTTTGCGTCCGCATGATCGCGTAGACGCCGACCTTCGTGAGCAGACCGGCGAACACCGCCGTGACGGGCGCGGGGGCGGTCGGGTACGAGTCGGGCAGCCATGCGGACAGCGGGAAGACGGCCGCCTTGATGCCGAACACGAGCAGCAACAAGAACTGCAGGGACGCCTGCACGTGGTCGGGCAGCGCGGGAATCCGCTGGGCGAGTTGGGCCATGTTCACCGTGCCGGTCGCCGCGTACACGTTGGCGAGCGCGATGAGGAACACGCTCGAGCTGAGCAGGTTCACCACGACGTAGATCGAGCCGGCCCGGATGCGCGCGCCCGTGCCGCCCATCGTGAGCAGCACGTAGGAGGCGAACAGCAGCATCTCGAAGCCGACGAACAGGTTGAACAGGTCGCCGGCGAGGAAGGCGTCCGAGACGCCCGCGCAGAGCACGAGGAACGTCGGGTGGAAGATCGAGACCGGGGTCTCGCGCCGGACCTCCTCGCCGTCTTGGCCGGTCGAGTACACGAGCACCGCGAGCGTCACGAGGCCGGCGATCATCAGCATCAGCGCGGAGAGCCGGTCGGCGACGAGCGCGATGCCCATGCCGCGCGGCCACGCCCCGACCCACAGCGTCTGGACGCCCTCGCGGTACGTCTGCGCGACCAGCATCCCCGCGATGGCGCAGACGGCGCCGAGCGAGCCGAGGGAGACGAGGCGCTGGACGCGCGGACGGCGTCCGAGCAGCAGCGTGAGGGCTGCCCCCAGCAGAGGGATCAGAATGGGCAGCGGCAGCAGGTTGTTCACTCGCTCACCACATCCTCGCCGGTGTCGCTGAACCGGATCTCCTCGAAGGTCGCCGACACGTCGTCGCGGTCGGCGAGCGCGCGGATCCGCGCGTCCTCGACGTCGTCGGTGACCTCGTCGTTACCGTCGAGCTGGAAGCTGCGGTAGGCCATCGTGATCACGAACGCCGAGATCGCCATGGTGATGACGATCGCCGTGAGCACCATCGCCTGGGGCAGCGGGTCGGTCATCGCGCTCTCGGGGCCATCGCCCACGAACGCCGGGATCCCCGCGGGGCCGGCGGCCACGAGGAACAGCAGGTTAACGCCGTTGCTCATCACGATGACCCCGACGAGGATGCGCGACAGCGAGCGCTCCGTGAGCAGGTAGACGCCGCAGGCAACGAGGATGCCCGCGACAGCGGCGAGGGTGATGTTCGGGGTCATCGGTCACCTCCGCGGCGGCGTCCGGCGGGCACGGCGAGCGTCGATTCGGGACGCGGCAACGGCGTCTGCTCTTCGGCCGCCTGCCGGTCGATGCCCGACCCCAGGCTGCGGACCAGGTCGAGCATCATGCCGAACACGACGAGGTAGACCCCGATGTCGAACACCGTCGAGCTGACCAGGTGCAGGTCGCCCAGCAGCGGCACCGGGCCCCAGGGGGTCGCCAGGGTCTCCAGCGCCGGGATCGTGACGTGGATATCGAAGCTTTGGAAGATGCGCCCGCCGAACAGCGCGGGCACCGCCGCTGAGCCGACCGCGATCGCGAGACCGGCGCCCAGCACGGCGCCGGCGTCCACCGGCGCGGCCTCGTCGAGCTCCTTGGAGCCGGCAGCCAGGTACCGCACGACCAGCGCCAGGCCGGCGATCAGGCCGCCCGCGAACCCGCCGCCCGGCAGGTTGTGCCCGGCGATCAACACGTACAGCGAGACGATGATCATCATCCCGAACAGCAGCCGCGTGACCACCTCGAACACGAGCGAGCGCGCCGCCGGCTCCAGCGCCTGACTGCCCCGCAGCCACGTGCCGGTCGGCGGCTCCTCGTACTGCTCGCGGTGGGGACGCTGGACGCGCGACCGCAGGAAGATCAGGCTCGCGACGCCCGTCGCGGCCACGACGAGCACGCTGATCTCGCCGAGGGTGTCCCAGGCGCGCGTGTCGACGAGGATCACGTTGACGATGTTCTTGCCGTAGCCGAACTGGTAGGCGGACTCGGCTAGGCCCGTGGACGCCGGCGGTGCGGTCCTCGCGGACGCGCTCAGCACCGTCACGGCGGTCACCGTCGCTCCGACGCCGATCGCCAGCACCATCCGCCACCAGCGGGTGGACTGCAGCGGGCGGTCGGTGAAGAACTTCGGCAGCGTCCGCAGCACGAGCAGGAACATCAGCAGGGACGCCGTCTCGACGAGCACCTGGGTCAGCGCCAGGTCGGGCGCCCCGTGCAGCAGGAACAGCAGCGCGGTGCCGTAGCCCGTCACCCCCAGCGTCAGGAACGCCCGGACGCGGCCCCGCGTGCTCACCAGCATGATCCCCGCCGCCGCCGTCACGCCGCCGACGACGAGCTGCCCGGGACGGTCGAACCAGACGACCTGGCTCGGCCACTCCCGCACGGTCATCAGGACGCCGCCCACGAGCACCACGAGCGTCGTCAGGATCGCGGACAGGTAGAGGGCGAGCGAGCCCCGCTGCGTCCGCGCGGTCGTCTCGACGGCCAGCCAGTCGATGGAGCGCATGGAACGGCGGTAGAACTCGTCGGCCTCCAGCACGCGCGGGAACGTCGCCTGCACCCGCGAGATCGCCTCCCGTCGCCAGAACAGCAGGGCGCCGCCGAGCAGCGCCAGCGCGGACAGCCCGAGCGGCAGGGTGAACCCGTGCCACAGCGCGAGCCCGTGCCCGTGCTCGCCGGTCGGCACGGACGCCGCGTACGGCTCCAGCACGTGCGTGAGCTGCGGGCCGAGGAAACCGCCGGCCAGGCACAGCAGCCCCAGCAGCGTCGGGACGCCGACGAACCCCAGCTCAGGCGCGTGATTGATGCGGGTCGGACCCACGCCGGGCTTCGCCCAGAACGCCCCCCACCAGAACCGCAGCGAGTACGCCATCGTGAGCGCCGACCCCAGCACCACGGCCAGCACCAGCAGGATGCCGGGCGCCGGCGTCAGGCCCGTGCCGTCCCCGCCCGCGAGGTAGACGAGCGCCTCCAGCGCGGACTCCTTCGCCACGAAGCCCAGCAGCGGCGGGATGCCCGCCATGGACGCCGCCGCCAGCGCGGCGGCACCCGCGAGCACGGGGAGCTGGCGTCCGATCCCCGAGAGCTTGGTGAGGTCGCGCGTGCCGGTCGCGTGGTCGATCACGCCGACGGTGAGGAAGAGCGTCGATTTGAACAGCGCGTGGGTGATCGTGAGCGCCAAGCCCGCGAGCGCGGCCGACTGCGTACCGACGCCGGTGACGAGCATGATGAAGCCGAGCTGGCTGACCGTGCCGTAGGCGAGCAGCAGCTTGAGGTCGGTCTGCCGGAGGGCCCGCCAGCCGCCCAGCACCATCGTGATCACGCCGAGGATCGCGACGGCCGGACGCCACCACGGGACGGTCGCGAACGCGGGCGCCAGCACGGCCACCAGGTAGATGCCGGCCTTCACCATCGCCGCGGCGTGCAGGTACGCCGAGATCGGCGTCGGGGCGGCCATGGCGCCCGGCAGCCAGAAGTGGAAGGGCGCCAGCGCCGACTTGCTGAGCGCGCCGGCGAGCATCAGGAGCGCGGCGACGCCGGCGACGGCCCCGGTCGGCGGAGCGGCGAGGATCGCCTCGAGGCTGAACGTGCCGGCCAGCAGGCCCATCGACACGATGCCGACCAGCATGGCCAGCCCACCGGTCGTGGTGACGATGAGGGCGGTCATCGCGGCGGCGCGGTTGGCCCGGCGGGACGAGTCGAAGCCGATCAGCAGGTACGAGAAGACCGTGGTCAGCTCCCAGTACACGTACAGCAGCACCAGATCGTCGGCGGTGACCAGCCCCAGCATCGCCCCCGCGAAGGCCGTCAGCAGCCCGAGGACGCGCACCGGCGTCCGTTTGAAGTACCAACGGCAGTAGGCGAGCACGAGCGCGCCGATGCCGGTCACGATCAGCGCCAGCACCCATTGGACGAGCCCCAGGCGCAGCGTCAGGTTGATGCCGAGCGACGGCATCCACGCGACGCCCTCACGGTGCGCGCCGCCCGCCAGGATCAGCGGCGCCTGCGCCACCAGCCACCCGAACGCCGCGGCCGGCAGCAGGGCCACCACCCAGAACGAGCGCCGGCCCAGGCGGGCCCACAACGGGGCCGCGCAGGCCGCCACCAGATGGGCGACGATCAGGGCGGTGAGCATGCGTGACGGGGCCCTCTCGGGTCGGCGACGGTCGGCGCGTTCACCCTATCCCACCTACCCGGGGGCACCGCCGGGGTGTTCACGGCCAGCGGACGCGAGGCTCACCAGCCCCGTGTGCGTTTCTACCTGACGTTCTCCACACTCTGATGTGGAGAACGTCACACGGTCGGCTGGCCCGGGACGCCGGGACCCCCCGGGACGCCCGGGAGCGCCGGGGTCGGACGGCGTCCGGGGGCCGTGCGCTGCGGCAGCCCGCGGCGCCTGGCCAGGCGATCGATGATGATCGCCACCACGACCATGAGACCCATGTTGATCAGGACGGTCGGGTCGCCGGTGCCGACGGAGCGATCCATCATGCCGCTGAAGTCGCTGAACGGCATGGTCACCTCGGCCAGCAGGTTGTTCACGATATGGAGGGCACAGGACGCCTCCAGGCCCCCGGTCCGCCAGACCATCCAGGACGACGCGACCCCGAACCCGACGTAGAAGACGTTCAGCCAGGGGTCCGCGGCCATGTGGAGGCGCATGAACACCAGGGAGCAGATCACGGTCGAAACGGCCCACCCGAGCCACTCGACGCGGAAGTAGGAGCCGACCGCGCGCGCCAGGAAGCCGCGGAGGAGGTACTCCTCCCCCGCCGCCTGCACGGGGGTGGTGAGCAGGATGCCCACGACCATCAGCACCGTGTACCAGCGGGGGCCGAGGTCGTCGGGCGGGGAGAGGGCGAACTCGATCGCGATCGTCACGAGCCAGAACGGCACGACCACCCCGACGCAGCGGAAGAACCAACCCCACCGAAACCCGCCCTGGATCGAACTCGCCCAGCGCGGACGCTGCCCGAAGAAGGCCCACGACAAGAGCAGGACCAGCGGGATCGCGGTGGCGATGCCCACGTTGTTCGCGAGGAAGACCCACGGCCCGAGGCGGAGCTGGCCGTCGCGGTAGACCGCCTCGAAGCCCCCGTCGGCGAAGATCGCCGGCACCGTGAGGATCGTCTGAAGCACGATCCACAGCAGCCCGACGGCGAGCACCGCCACGAGCGGCTTCCACCAGCGGAACGTCGCCGACCGGAGGAACGCGTGGTACGCCCGCGGCTGCTCCGGCAGCGGCGAGGGGGGTGGGGGCGGCGCGACAGGTGGGCCGCCCCAGCCGATCGGCGGGCCGGACGGACCCTGCCGATACCCGGGACCCTGCGGAGAACCCTGGACCGGACCCACCGGACCCACCGGACCCACCGGACCCACCGGCGGCTGGCTCATCGGGTGAGCCCCGGGAACCAGAGCGCGATCTCGCGAGCGGCCGACTCCGGCGAGTCGGACGCGTGCACGATGTTCTCGCGGTTCGACAAGGCGAAATCCCCGCGCAGGGAGCCCGGCGCGGCCTTCACACCGTCGGTCGCGCCGTTGAGTGCGCGGACGGCCTCGATGGCCCGCGACCCGGCCAGCACGAGCGCGACCAGCGGCCCGGACGTCACGAACTCCCGCAGCGGCGGGTACCACGGCTGCTCGACGTGTTCGGCGTAGTGGCGGTCGGCGAACTCGCCGTCGATCGTGCGGAGCTCCATCGCGACGATGGCCAGGCGCTTCGCCTCGTAGCGGCTCAGGACGGCGCCCACGAGGCCGCGGGCGACGGCGTCCGGCTTGATGAGGACGAGGGTCTGCTCGACGTCTGCTGTCATGCGGCCAGACTATCCGGACGCCGCGCCCGCTCAGCGGGCGTCGAGCCGACGTCCGAGCACGAACGTCGCGACCCAGAGGAGGGCGAACACGCCGCCCATGACGTACATCCAGCTCGTCGCGGCGCCGAGCGCGACCCCGGACGCCTGCGCGAGCCAGCCGAGCGCGAAGCCGACCGCGCCCCGGCGCAGGGTCGCGGCGGCGACCAACGCGAGCAGCGCCGCCCCGCCGCCGAGGGCGGCCGCGGTGCCGGTCGGGACCGCGGAGACCTGCACCATGCCCGCGATGGCCAGGGCGAACACCACGGCCTCGAACACGAGCACCGTCGCGAGCACCCTCGTCATGGGGTTGCCGGGCCTGAGGGTCACGCTGGGCCGCCCAGCCCGTCGGCATCCTCGTCGGCCCAGGCGTCCGGCTCGGGATCGTCGCCGTGCCGTACGAGCAGCGCCCGCGCCTCGCCGGCCGCGATCACGGACCCCCCGACGAGGACGCCTGCCCCCGGCCCCGCCTCGTCGGCGAGCCGGATCGCGGTCTCGAGCGCATCGGCCATGCCGGACGCCCGCTCCACCCGCTCCTCCCCCACGAACCCGGCGGCCATCTCGGCGAGCTCGTCGGTGTCGAGCCCGCGCCCCGTGGACGCCACCCGCGTGCACACGAACGTCGCGGCCTGCTCGGCCAGGATCTCCAGGACGCCTTCGACGTCCTTGTCGGCCATCATCGCGACGACCACGATCAGCGGCTCCAGGTCGAACGATTCGGTGAGCCCGTCGACCGTGGCCCGCGCCCCGTGCGGGTTGTGGCAGGTGTCGATGATGACGGTCGGCCCCGTGCGCACGACCTCCAGGCGCGCGGGCGCCCGGACTGCCTCCAACCCCTCGGCGAGGGCGTCCGGCGGAACGGGCTTGCCGCCGAGGAACGCCTCGACGGCGCCCAGCGCGAGCGCCGCGTTGCGGGCCATGTGCGCGCCGAACAGCGGCAGCGCGAGGTCGTCGACCGGACCCCCGACCCCCTCCAGCCGCAGCACCTGCCCGCCGACCCCCGGACGCCGGCCGAGCAGCGCGAACCCGTCCCCCTCGAGCACAGCGCGCGCGCCGACCTCGGCGCAGCGATCCAGCAGCACGGACGCCGCCTCGGGCCGCTGCTCGGCGATCACGGCCGTCGAGCCGGGCTTGATGATGCCCGCCTTCTCGGTGGCGATCTGCTCGAGGGTGTCGCCCAGGATGTGCATGTGGTCGAAGTCGATCGGGCAGATGACGGCGACGGAGGCGTCCGCCACGTTCGTCGCGTCGGTCAGGCCGCCGAGCCCGACCTCCATGATCGCGACGTCGACGGGCGCCTCGGCGAAGGCCCAGTAGGCCAGGCCGGTCATGGCCTCGAAGAAGGTGAGTTCGATGCCGCCGACGCGGTCGGCGTCCAGCAACTCGGCCAGCGGACGCACCTCGCCCCACAGCTCGTCGAAGCGCTCGTGGCTGAGCGGCTCGCCGTCGACGCAGATGCGCTCGGTCATGTCCTCCAGGTGCGGGCTGCTGAACCGGCCGACCCGCAGGCCCATCGCGAGCAGGATCTTCTCGATCATGATCGCGGTGCTGCCCTTGCCGTTGGTCCCGGTGATCTGGATGACGGGGTAGCCCCGCTGCGGGTTGCCCATCAGGTCGCAGAGGGACCGGATGCGGTCGAGACTGGGCCCGATCCGGTGCTCGGGCCAGCGGCCCTGCAGTTCGGCCGCGATGCGCGCGTGTTCGTCGGCGGTGTGGTTGCTCATGGTGGGCCCCAGGGTAGCGGTGGCGTCCGTCGGGGGCGTTCGTCGGGGCCGCAACCCGCGGCCTCTATAATCGGCGCCGTGAACGGCACCGCGGGAATCCGAGGGTTCACCTGGCGCGACTGGGTGGGCCTGGTGGCGCGCCTCGTGCTGGGCATCGTGCTCGTCGTGGCGGGCGGCCTGAAGCTGGGCAATCTCGGGGAGTCGGCCGTGGCCGTCCGCGGGTACCAGATCCTGCCCTTCGCGTGGACGGCACCGGTCGGCTACGCGCTGCCCATCGTGGAGGTGATCGTGGGGGCGCTGCTCATCGTCGGGCTCGGCACGCGCTGGGCCGCCGCGGCCGGGGCGCTGCTCATGGTCGCGTTCGTCATCGGCATCGCCAGCGCCTGGGCCCGCGGCATCAGCATCGACTGCGGCTGCTTCGGCGGCGGCGGTCAGGTCACGTGGGAGCGCGCGGTCGCCCAGTACCCCGTCGACATCGCCCGCGACATCGGGCTCTTCTTGTGCGGGCTGTGGCTCGTGGTCCGTCCCGCGACGCCGTGGTCGATGGATCGTTGGCTGTTCCGCCCGCTCACGCTCGCCGACTTCGGCGGCGACGACGAGGCCGCGGGCGTCCCCGACCGCGACCAGCGGACGCCCGCCCGCTGAGCGGGGCGGCGTCCGTCTCCGCCTACTGGACGCCCCCGGGGCCGCCATCGCGGCCCGCCCGTGCGTCGCCCGGACGCCGCGTTGCGCGGCCCAGTAGGGTGGCCGGGACAGCAGACCAACCAAGGAGTCCCCGCCCATGGCCAGCTCAGGTTCCAACCGTCGCGAGCAGTTGCGCGCCCTCCAGGAGGCGCAGGCGCGCCAGCGTCGCAACCGGCGCATCATCGGCATCGTCGCCGCGGCGGTCGCGGTCGTGCTGGTGTTCGTGGTCGGCTACGTCGCCGTGACGTCGATGTCCTCGAACAACAGCACGTCCAACAGCCAGGTGGCCCCGAACGCGACGGAGTCGAAGGACGGCATCGTCATGAACCCGGGCAAGGCGAAGCAGGGCGTCCCGACGATCGACGTCTACCTCGACTACCAGTGCCCGATCTGCCGCGTCTTCGAGGCCCGGCTCGCGCCCACGCTGCTGCAGCTCGCGGACGCCGGTGACATCAAGCTCGTGAACCACACCATGACGTTCATGGACGACAACATGAAGAACACCGCGTCGTCGCGCGCCGCCTACGCGGCCACCTGCGCCGACTCGTTCGGGGCCTACTCGGCCTTCAACACGGCCGTCTTCGAGCACCAGCAGGCGCAGGAGATCCCGGGCAGCGTCGGGTATGAGGATTCCCTGCTGCGCCAGACCATCCCCACCGCCGTCGGCATCTCCGGCGACAACCTGGCCAAGTTCCAGCAGTGCTACGACCAGCGCTCCACGAAGACGTTCGTCGACGGCATCGACCAGGCCGCCTACAAGAACGGCGTCACCGGCACCCCGACGATCAAGCGCAACGGCCAGGTGCTGCGCGTCATCCCGCAGCCGCTGCAGGACGGAACGCCGGCCACCACCCCCGATCAGATGCGCCAGATGGCCCTCAACGGCTGATCGCCTACGGCTCTCCTCCCCATCGGACGCCGCCCCGCCCACCCGGGCGGGGCGGCGTCCCTGGTGGTGGGCCCGGCCGCGCCCGGCGTCCCACGCGGTGACGATGTGACTCGGCGTCCGTGGGGTCAGTAAAATCAGCGACCATGACTGCCATGCCCGCACGCCCGACTTCCGCCGCGTCCATCACCGCCGTCGCGGTACCGGATCGGCCGGCGCTGGAGGGCCTGGAGCAGAAGTGGGCGTCCCGCTGGCGCGAGGAGGGCACCTATGCGTTCCGCCGGCCCGAAAGCCGCGAGCAGGTCTTCTCGATCGACACCCCGCCGCCGACCGTGTCGGGGTCGCTGCACGTCGGCCACGTGTTCAGCTACACGCACACCGACCTCGTGGCGCGCTACCAGCGCATGCGCGGCAAGCAGGTCTTCTACCCGATGGGGTGGGACGACAACGGCCTGCCCACCGAGCGGCGCGTGCAGAACTACTACGGCGTCCGGTGCGACCCGTCGATCCCCTATGACCCCGACTTCACGCCGCCCGCCAAACCGGACCCGAAGCGCCAGGTCTCGATCAGCCGCCGCAACTTCATCGAGCTCTGCCTCGAGCTGACCGCGGTCGACGAGCAGGTGTTCGAGGATCTGTGGCGCCACCTCGGCCTGTCGGTGGATTGGGACACGCTGTACGAGACCATCTCCCCCGAGGCGCAGACGGTCGCCCAGCGGGCGTTCCTGCGCAACCACGCGCGGGGCGAGGCGTACATGTCCGAGGCCCCGACGATGTGGGATGTGACGTTCCAGACCGCCGTCGCCCAGGCCGAGCTCGAGGCGCGGGACTACCCGGGCGCCTACCACCGGGTGGCGTTCCGGCGTCCGGGCGGCGAGCCGGTCTACATCGAGACGACGCGCCCCGAGCTGATCCCGAGCGTCTGCGCGCTCATCGCACACCCCGACGACGAGCGTTACCAGCCGCTGTTCGGCACGACCGTGACCTCGCCGATCTTCGACGTCGAGATCCCGGTGCTGGCCCACCCGGCCGCCGAGAAGGACAAGGGCGCCGGCATCGCGATGTGCTGCACGTTCGGTGACGCGACCGACGTGCAGTGGTGGCGCGAGCTGAACCTGCCGACGCGCACGGTCATCCAGCGTGACGGACGCCTCGCGCGCGAGACGCCCGGCTGGCTGACCCGCCCCGACTTCTACACCGAGGAGCTCGCCGGCAAGACCCCGTTCTCGGCGCGGGCGGCCATCGTCGCCAAGCTGCTCGAGACCGGCGACATGGACGGGGAGCCCAAGCCCACCCAGCGCATGGCGAACTTCTACGAGAAGGGCGACAAGCCGCTCGAGATCGTGTCGACGCGCCAGTGGTACATCACGAACGGCGGCCGTGATCCCGAGCTGCGCGCCGACCTCCTGGCCCGCGGCGAAGAGCTCCAGTGGACGCCCGAGCACATGCGCTACCGCTACCTGAACTGGGTCAACGGCCTCAACGGCGACTGGCTCATCAGCCGGCAGCGGTTCTTCGGCGTCCCATTCCCGGTCTGGTACCGGCTGGACGCCGACGGCGAGCCCGATTACGACGAGCCGATCGTGGCCGACGAGGCGTCCCTGCCGGTGGATCCGGCGTCCACCCCGGCGCCGGGCTTCGACGAGGCCCAGCGCGGGCGTCCGGGCGGGTTCGTCGGCGACCCCGACGTCATGGACACGTGGGCGACCAGCTCGCTGACCCCGCAGATCGCCTGCGGATGGCAGCGCGACGAGGAGCTGTGGCGGCTGACGTTCCCGATGGATCTGGCGCCCCAGGCGCACGACATCATCCGCACGTGGCTGTTCAGCCGCGTCGTCCGGAGCCACTTGGAGGAGCACGAGCTCCCGTGGAAGCGGGCCGCGATCTCGGGGTTCGTCGTCGACCCCGACCGCAAGAAGATGAGCAAGTCCAAGGGCAACGTGGTCGTCCCGACGCAGATCCTGGACCGGTTCGGGGCGGACGCCGTCCGCTGGCGCGCCGCGATGGCGCGCCCCGGCATGGATTCGCCGTTCGACGAGACCCAGATGAAGGTGGGCCGCCGCCTCGCGATGAAGGTGCTGAACGCGTCCAAGTTCGTGCTGGGGATGGCCGCGCCTGCCGACGGCGGCTCGCCGGAGGCCGGCGCCGCCGCCGTGACGAACCCGGCCGACCTCGCGATGCTCGCGGGCCTGCGGCGGGTCGTCGCGCAGACGACGGACGCCTTCGAGCAGTTCGACTACTCGATCGCGCTGGAGGCCGCCGAGAAGTTCTTCTGGACGTTCTGCGACGACTACCTGGAGCTGGTGAAGGAGCGCGCCTACGGGGCGCAGGGTGACGAGGCGGCGGCGTCCGCGCGGGCGGCGCTGGTGCTCGCGCTCGACGTGCAGTTGCGGCTCTTCGCGCCGTTCATGCCGTTCGTCACCGAGGAGGTCTGGTCGTGGTGGCACGAGGGCTCGGTGCACCACGCGGCGTGGCCGGAGGCGTCCGAGCTTCCGGACGCCGGGGACGCCGCCCTGCTCGACGACCTCGCGGCCGTGCTGATCGGCGTCCGGGGGGCGAAGTCGACCGCGAAGGTCTCGATGAAGACCGAGATCACGGCGGCGTCCGTGTCGGGGCCCTCCGACACGCTGGAGCGGCTGCGCGCCATCGAGGCCGACCTCCGGGCCGTCGGGCGCATCGTCGCCCCCATCGCGTGGACGCCCGGCGACGCCGCGTTGCACGTGGACGCCGAACTGGCCCCCGCTCAGTAGCGGAGCCCCCGGGCGGGCTGCTCTGCTGCGTTCTCCACCCTCTGCTGGGGAGAACGCAGCAGAGAAACGTCCCCCAGCAGAGTCACGTCACACGGGCCGGACGCCGCGCGGCCTCAGGCGGACTTGTTGCGCCGCCGGTTCAGCTGGGAACGGTGGACGAGCACCGGCTCGACCCCGTCACGCACGACCTCGGCGGAGATCTTCACCTGCGCGATGTCTTCCTCGCTCGGCACGTGGTACATCACGTTGAGCAGGATCTCCTCCAGGATCGACCGCAGCCCGCGCGCGCCGATGCCCCGATCGAGCGCCAGTTCGGCGATCGCCTCGATGGCCTCGTCGGAGAACTCCAGGTCGACACTGTCGAGTTCGAACAGCTTGCGGAACTGCTTGATCAGCGCGTTCTTCGGCTCGACGAGAATGCGCACCAGCGCCTCCCGATCGAGCGGGTTCACCGTCGAGATCATGGGCAGGCGCCCGATGAACTCGGGGATCAGGCCGAACTTGTGCAGGTCTTCCGGACGTACCTCCGCGAACGGGTTCGCGAATTCCTTCTTGCGCAGCGCGAGGTCGTTGTTGAACCCGAGCGGACGCTTGCCGACGCGGGCATTGATGATCTCCTCCAGCCCCGCAAACGCGCCGCCGACGACGAACAGGATGTTCGTCGTGTCGATCTGGATGAACTCCTGGTGCGGGTGCTTGCGCCCGCCCTGCGGCGGCACGGACGCCGTCGTGCCCTCCAGGATCTTCAGCAGCGCCTGCTGGACGCCCTCGCCCGACACGTCGCGCGTGATCGACGGATTCTCGCTCTTGCGCGCGACCTTGTCGATCTCGTCGATGTAGATGATGCCGGTCTCGGCCTTCTTCACATCGAAATCGGCGGCCTGGATGAGCTTGAGCAGGATGTTCTCCACATCCTCCCCCACGTACCCCGCCTCGGTCAGCGCGGTCGCGTCGGCCATCGCGAACGGCACGTTCAGCATGCGCGCGAGGGTCTGCGCCAGGTACGTCTTGCCGCAGCCGGTCGGCCCGATGAGCAGGATGTTCGACTTGCCCAGCTCGACCAGCTCGTCGTCGGGCGACCGCCGCGACGGGGACGCCCCCTGCGCCTGCACGCGCTTGTAGTGGTTGTAGACGGCGACGGCGAGCGCCTTCTTCGCCGTCTCCTGCCCGATCACGTAGCTGTCGAGGAACTCGCAGATCTCCCGCGGCTTCGGCAGCTCCTCGAGAAGGCCGACGTCATGGCCCTCGGAGAACTCCTCCTCGATGATCTCGTTGCACAGGTCGATGCACTCGTCACAGATGTACACGCCCGGCCCGGCGATCAACTTCTTCACCTGCTTTTGGCTCTTTCCGCAGAAAGAACACTTGAGCAGATCAGAGGTCTCCCCGATTCTCGCCATGTCGTCGTCCTTGTCTCGATGGTCCGGATCGAACTTAGTTCTGAACGTCCTTCAGCGACATCAGGATGTCGTCGATGATGCCGTACTCGCGCGCCTCTTCGGCCGTGAGGTACTTGTCACGCTCGATATCCTTGCTGACCTTCTCGGGCGTCTGCCCCGTGTCTTTCGCCAGCATGTTCTCCATCAGGGTACGGATGCGCAGGATCTCGCGCGCCTGGATCTCCAGGTCGGAGCTCTGCCCGTACCCACCCTCGGTCGCAGGCTGATGGATCAGGATGCGGCTGTTCGGCAGCGCGAGCCGCTTGCCCTTGGCGCCGGCCGCGAGCAGCACGGCGGCCGCCGAGGCGGCCTGGCCCAGGCACACGGTCTGCACGTCGGGCTTGATGTACTGCATCGTGTCGTAGATCGCGGTCAGCGCCGTGAACGACCCGCCGGGGCTGTTGATGTACATGCTGATGGGCCGCTCGGGATCCATCGACTGCAGGCACAGCAACTGGGCCATCACCGCGTTCGCGATGTCGTCGCTGATCGGGGTGCCGAGGAAGATGATGCGATCCTCGAACAGCTTGGTGTAGGGATCGACGCGCCGGACGCCGTAGCTCGTGCGCTCCTCCCACTGCGGAATGTAGTACTCCATGCCGGGGCCCTGCGGAGCGAGCCCGCCCGGGGCCGGGGTGTTCGTCATCGTGGTCATGCGCGTCCTCACTGGTTCGGGGCGTCGTTGGCGAGGATCTCGGCGGCGCGGGTGTACACGTGGTCGATGAACCCGTACTCCAGCGCCTCCTGAGCGGTGAACCAACGGTCGCGGTCGGAGTCGGACTCGATCTGGTCGATGCTCTTGCCCGTGTGCTCGGCGATGAGCTCGGCCATCTCCTTCTTCGTCTGGATGATCTGCTCGGCGAGGATCTTGATGTCGGACGCCGTGCCGCCCAGACCGCCGGACGGCTGGTGCATCATGATCTTCGCGTGCGGCAACGCGTAGCGCTTGCCCTTCGTGCCCGCGCTCAGCAGGAACTGACCCATGGACGCCGCGAGCCCCATCGCCACGGTCGCCACGTCGTTGCTGATCCACTGCATGGTGTCGAAGATCGCCATGCCGGCGGTCACCGACCCACCGGGGGAGTTGATGTAGAGGTAGATATCCTTCTCCGGATCCTCCGCATTCAGCAGGAGCATCTGGGCGCAGATCGCGTTGGCGTTCTCATCTTTCACCTCGGAGCCGAGGAAGATGATGCGGTTCGCCAGCAGGGACTGGTACACCGAGTCGCTCATGCCCACGGAGCCGGGGGCCGCGCCGGCGGCGCTGGGACCAAGAGGCTTGTTTTCGTTCACAGCCTGAACCTACCTGGAGCGACCGACAAAACCGAGAGAACGCCCTCCTTGTTCGCTGATGGCAAAAGCCCCCGCGACCGGAGGGTCGCGAGGGCTCGTGCGTGGGCGTCCGGACTACTTCTTCGTCGCCTCGTCGTCGCTCTCGGACGCCTCCGGCCCGTCGGCCTCGGCCTCCTTGGACGCCTCCGGCTCCTCCGCACTGTCGGCCGATTCCGCCGACTCGGGCGAGCTGGGCGACGACGGGGACTCGGGCGACTCCTCGTCGCCCTCCGCCTCGGGGTCGGCCAGCGTGCCGTCGGCGTTCACGCCGCTGACGTCGACGGTCTCGCCGTCGGTGTCGGTGATGGTCGCGGCCGTCGCGATGGTCTGCAGGGCCTTGTTGCGGCGGATCTCCTGCATCCACTCCGGAGCGTGGTTGTGCTCCATCATGTGCTGCGCCTCGGCCTCGGGCGTCGAGCCGTTCTGCGCGGCCCGGCGGAACAGCATCTCGGTGAGCTCCTGCTGGTCGACGCCGATCTCCTGCTCGTCGGCCAGCTTGTCGAGGATGATCTGCGCCTTCAGCGCCTCCCGCGTCCGCTTCGCGATCTCCGCCCAGAACTCCTCGGGCGTATCCGCCTCCTCGTCGGTCTCGGCGAGGTAGCGCTCGAGCGTGTAGCCGGCCTGGCCGAGCTGCTCGTTGATCTGCTGCGTGCGGCCCTCGATCTCGGTCTCGACCAGCTTCTCGGGCAGCTCGAAGTCGACCTGCTCCAGCACCGCCTCGAGCACCTTGTCGCGGGCCTGGTTGACCTGCTCGGCGCGCGCCATCTGCGCCACGCGGGTGGCGAGGTCTTCGCGCATCTCGTCGACCGTGTCGAACTCGGAGATCATCTGGGCGAACTCGTCGTCGACCTCGGGCAGCGTCTCCGACTGCACCTTGGTGACCTCGACGTGGATGTCGGCCTCGCTGCCCGCCTCGGGGCCGCCCACGAGCGTGGACGTGAAGTCGGCCGACTCGCCCGCGGACTTGCCGGTGACCGCTTCGTCCAGCCCGTCGAGCATGCCGCCCGAGCCGATCGTGTAGGTCACGCCGGACGCCTCCGCGTCGGCCAGCTGCTCGCCGTCGCGGGACGCGGTGATGTCGAGCGTCACGACGTCGCCCTCGGCGGCCGGACGATCCTCGTCCACCCGCGTCGCGAAGCGCTGCCGCATGACCTCGAGGCGCTCGTCGACGCCCGCATCGGTGGCCTCGACCGGGTCGACGGTCACGGAGACCGCCGAGAAGTCGGGGAGCTCGAAGTCGGGACGCACGTCGACCTCGGCGGTGAACTCCACCAGATCGCCGTCCTCCAGCTTGGTCACGTCGATGTCGGGCTGGCCCAGCGGGACGATCTCGGTCTCGCGCACGGCCTGCTCGTACGCGCTCGGCAGGGCGGCGTTGATCGCCTCCTGCAGCACAGCCCCCCGCCCGAAGCGCTGGTCGATGATGGCGGCCGGAACCTTGCCCCGGCGGAAGCCGGGAATGTTCACCTGGGCGGCGATCTCGGCGTAGGCCTTCTTCAGGTGGGGCTGCAGCTCGCTGAAGGGAACCTCAATGGTGAGTTTCGCCCGGGACGGGCTGAGCTGCTCGACGGTGCTGGGCACGAACGGACTCCTGTTGGTTGCTTGCTTGGTCGACGTCATTGGAGCGGATGACGGGAATCGAACCCGCGTAGCCAGTTTGGAAGACTGGGGCTCTACCATTGAGCTACATCCGCGATCAGGCGCCAATTCAGCCTAGCCGAAACAAGAGCAAGGCACACGTCGAGCCGGCGATGGCCGGTTAGACGCTGGCGACCCTCACCGGCAAGAGCGCTTGCTGGGCACGCCTCGCCTCGTCCATGAACATCGCCACCAGGCTCTCCAACACCGGCCGGTCGCTCTCGTCGAGCGGCGTGATCACCGCGTAGAAGCCCTGGCCCAGCATGCGGTTCGTGAACCGCACCATGGGATCCATCCGCCCGTCCTCCAGGACGAGTTCGGCGTCCACCGTGCCGATGAGCGGCAATTGGTTGGACAGATGGACGCCCACCTCGTGGGCCATGTGCCGCAGGACGGACTCCCGCACCTCCGGAGACAACTCGCGCAGGCGTTCCACCAGCGCCGAGACGTCGCCGACGGTCGGAATCACGTCCGCCGCCCGCCCTCGGCTCGCTTCTTCCGGCGTGCTCGCCGACGTCACCGAGACGCCCGGCGCCGACAGTGACCCCGGCTCCAGGCCCAGCGCGCTCTCGATCTTCGCGCGCGTCGGAATGTGCGGCCAGCGGGTGCCGTCGAGGAACTTCCCCAACGTGCCGGGATCGATCTCCGCCTTGGCGGCCAAGGCGGCGAAGGTCAGCCCCTGTCGCGCCATCTCTGTCTGCACCAATGTTCTCGCTCGTTGCCTGGCTACCTCGTTGGTCGGCACGTGCGCTCCTCCCCTATCAGGTCCCTCGCAGCCCGGTGGTCAAGCGGGCTGAATAGCTGGCAGAATCGTACCCGGAGAAGCGATTCTCGCCGCGGGTTTGACGCAGTCAGCTGGGCGATTCGGCGTCCGGCCAGGCGACCCGAATCCGGGCGCTCGACGGCCGAATCGTGCGTCGTTTCGAGGCATCTCGAGGGAATTGAGAAGGGGGGCGGCGGAAGGGACCAGTTCCCGCGCCCCCCTTACGCACAACGGCAGACGGGGGATGACTGCCGGGCGATGGTCACCGGGATCTTCAGATCGATCACCTGATGACTGCTCCAGAATATGTGCGAGTGTCGCGATCAGTCAACGAAACTTCTTGCTTGTTCCAGGGCCTTCGCTTCACTTACGTCGCCCGGTTAACGCCGTAGCCGGAGGCGAGTTCCCGCGGGTATATCGTCCCCGGGTAGATCTACCCTCCCCCTGCCAGGGCCCGGCGGGCGGCGTCCCGAAGCAGTGCGCGAACCCACAACAGGCCGCGCACTACGGGCGCGCAGGGCCGCCGGCGCGCGAAGGCGGGCGGCGTCCCCCCTAGCGAGAGGGCACGGACGCCGGACTGACCGCCGGCGTCCCGCATTCCATCAGCACGGACTCCTCGTCGGCGTCGAGCGTGACCGTCAGGACGCCGGCGGCCCGGCCGCCGGCGCCACGCAGGCGGCCGACGGCGTCCGGGCCGAGGCGTCCGAGGAGCACGATGGACCCACGGACGCGGTCCGTGGCCGCCCAATGCGCGGTCAGACGGCTCGATCGGGGCGCCGTGGCGAGGGCTTCGCGCAGCAGATCGCGGAAGGCGGCGAGCGAGGGTGTCTCTTCCCCGGTGGCCACCAGATCCACCCGGACGCCGCGGTCGCGGGCCTCCGCGGTGGCGGCCTGCAGGGAGGGGTCCAGCAAGACGTCGGCCACCAGACGGTCGCGCACCTCGGCCTCCGCACGCGCCATGGCGGCGCACTGCGCGTCGGTGAGGACGCCGCCCTCCGCGATGCGCGTCAGCAGCGGAACCGCCTTGGCCTCGAGTTCGGACCGGCGGGCCGACGCCACGGCCTCGCGCTCCTGCTCCTCGGCGAGCTGGACGCGGCCGCGCCCCTCCACCGCCGCGGACGCCTCCAGCACCTCGGCGGCGTGGTCGAGGGAGCGCCGCGTCCCGATGCCCAGGATCAGCACGACGAGCGTCGTGATGTAGTTCCACAGCAGGATGGCCGCCGACGGGGCGCCCAGCACGGCGGCCTCCACGACCGCCTCGGTCAGAACCATCCCGCCCGTGATCACGGCGACGACCCACGTCGGGAACCGAAAGGCCAGGATCCCCACCGCGGACGAGTAGGCGCCGCCCCACCAGTAGTGCCGGTCCAACGAGGTCGGGTCGGCGAGGTTCATCACGAGCGGGATCGGGGCGAGGATCATCGACAGGCCGCAGACGGCCGTGACCCAGGAGCGGTCGCGGTTCTGCACCACCGCCGCCGTCGTGATCACGCACTGGGCCATGGTGGCCAGCAGGACGGAGTCGTTTCTGATCGGGTCGCGGAAGATCCAGGCGAAGAGCACCTGCATGCCGGTCGTCACGAGCAGCACGTTGCGCAACGGCGCCGCGAGCACGATGCTCGTCTCGAGGCCGGTCGGGGGCGTCTCATGAGTGTGCCACGACAGCGTCACGCGCGTCCCCTCGCCAGGGCGGGAATCCACCTCGGCGGCACCCCCGATGGAGGCCATGCGTCCGACGATGCCCATGCTGATGCCGGCGCGGCGTCCGGAGTGCGCGCCGGGGTCGAACCCGAGGCCCTCGTCGGCGACCGTGACGGTGCTGACCGCGGGGCTGAGGCGTCCCTGGACGCTGACGACCCGCTGGCCGGAGTGCTTGGCCACGTTGGTGAGCGCCTCGACGGTCGCCTCCCCGAGCGTCTCGAGCACCGGGCTGGGCGGGTCGTCGCCCTCGATGTCGACGATCGCCTTCAGGCCCAGGCGCTCGGCGGCGGCCGCCACGACGGCCGACAGGCCCGAGCGCAGCCCACCCGGGCCGCTGCCCGGCCGGAGGGCGGCGACGGCCTCGGTGGCCAGCTCCCGGGAGTTCTCGCTGATGGTCCCCTCGCGGGACGCCGACAGCAGGGCGCCCAGCACCTTGTCGTGGATGAGGCCGTTCCAGCGCTGGCGCTCGAACGCGCGCCGGCGCGTCCGGGCAAGCGCCTCCCGGAGCTGCCACTGCCGCGGCGAGGACGCCTCGATGTTGGCCGCGACGGTCTCGGCCAGCCGGGAGAGCTCGACGACGCCGAGCATGAGCACCATCAGGATCATGCCCTCGGCGATGCCGTTCTGCACGTTGCGGAACTCCGCATGGAGCGCCCCGTAGAAGACGCCGAAGACGAGGGCGTGCGCGCGCCCCACCCACGTCCGGAAGCTCACGGCCGCGTACCCGACGGCCAGCAGGCTGAGGAAGACCAGGGTGGGGAAGTCCGACTCTCCGCGCAGCGTGGGCAGCAGCGGGACCTGCGCGATCGTCACGAGGATGCACAGCCCGTAGACGAGGCGTCCCACGAGGGCGGAGCCCGGACGCACCACCAGCTCGACCCAACTCAGCGTGGTGAGCACGCCCATCGCCATCAGTGCGGACGCCGTCAGCAGCGGTGGATAGGGGTTGTGGCTGATCGCTCCGCCCACCGCCGCGGTGAAGATGAGCGTGTAGCAGACGATGCCGAGGCGCTGGGCGCTCCGGTTCATCGACTTGTGTGTCAGACGCACCCGCACACCCCCTCCCGCCCGGCGTCCCGCCCATGATGACAGTATGTCGCGATCGTCCGGGGGCCGAACGTCGCAATCGCGCGGCGGACCGATCGTCGAGACGCGACGCGGGCCGTCAGGCGAGGCCCCGCACCCGCTCGAGGTCGGCGGAGATCGCCGGGACGTCCGCGGGGCTGGCGTCCGCGGCGCGCCGGCAGTTGTCGAGCACGGCGGCGAGGCCGTCGATGTAGAGGTCGAGCGCCTGCTGCAGGCCGTCGCGGCCCGTCTTGGCCGTGCGGTAGGCGACGCGGGAGAGGTTCTTCTCGACCTCCCACGGCAGGGCGTTCCTCATGCGCCGGCGCACGGAGGTGCGGGCGAGCCCCATCGGGATCACGGGCGACAGCAGCTCGAGCGGGCTCTCGTAGGTGGCGCTGACCGGATCCTCCACGCTCTCGGTCGGCACCCGGCGCGGGTCGGGCGCCGGCAGCGAGAGCTCGACGCCGGTCGCCTGGGCGACGTGGCGTCCGAGCCGCTGGACGAACGCCTCGCCGATGCGCGCTGCGGCGTCCATGGCGTCGTCGAGGTGCCGGTCGAGCCCGATCGCGATCGCCGGCGCGACGGGCGCCATGGCCTCCGACAACGCCGGCCGCAGCCACGCCCGGAAGCGTTCGTTCTCCTGTTTCAGGCTCCCGGTCCACGTGGGCTGTTGCTCGGCGAGGTCGCGGTCGAGGCGCTCCACGGTGGCGCGCAGGTGCCGGCGCGCGAGTTTCTGCGCGTGCTCGGTGAGGGACTTGTTGATCGGCTCCAGTTGCCGCGCGGCCTGCTGCCGCAGCTCGGGCAGCCGGGACGCCTCCGCGTCCAGCGCGACGCGCAGCTCGCCGATCGCCTCGGCGTGGCTGGACGCCGCGGCCAGCGCGACCTCCAGGTAGTCGCGGCACTCGGACGCCAGCTGCCCCACCCGGTGGGCCGCCAGCGCCTCGGCGGCGACGACGTGGCCGTCGTCGAGCCGGCGCAGCAGGGCGCGCAGTTGCTCGCGGTACTCGGCGTGCTCGTCGGCGATCGAGAACGGGAGGACGGCCGGGGCGTCCTCCATGCGGCGCTGCAGGGCCCCGCGGACGTGGGCGAGGACGGCCTCTTGGTCGGCCTCGCTCATGAGGTCCATCTTGCTGAGCACGACGATGAGCGTCGGGGTGTGCGGGCGGACCTGCTCGATGAGCGTGAGGTCTTCGTCGCCGAGCGGGTGCGTCCCGTTCACGACGAGCAGCGCGGCGCCCACGTTCGGCAGCCAGGACAGGCTGGTCGCGGTGTGGTGCTCCCAGGTGCCGCCGGTGCCGGGGGTGTCGACGAGCACGAGCCGCTCCAGGCCTGCGAGCCCCGGCGATTCGACCTCCACCCAGCTCGCGCCGCGCGCGTTGCCGGGGTTGCCGGTCTCGGTCACCCAGTCGGCGAGCGCGGACGGCTCGATGGCGAGCGTCTCGCCGCCCGTCTTGTGGACGGTCGCCTTCAGCGCCGGGCCGAACCGGACGCGCGTGATCACGGCCGTCGCGGGGATGGCCTGCACTGGCAAGACGTCCGCGCCCAGCAGCCGGTTCAGCAGCGTGGACTTGCCGGCCTTGAACTTGCCGAGCACCGCGACGTTGACGACCGCCCCGTGCGCCTGCTCGATCGCGGCCCGGCAGCGCGCCTCGATGTCGCGCAACTCGTGCCGGTGGGCGACGGCGGCGAGCAGCGCGAGGGCGTCCTCGCGCTGGCGCATCGCGGCGGGCTGAGGCGTCGAGGGCGGGGACGCCGCCCCCGCCCGCTTCGTCGGCCCGGACGTCGCGGCGGAGTTCGGCGCCGCGGGTTTGCCCGCGCCCCCCGCGGGGGGCTTGGTGGAGCTGGTCATCGCTGGTCCTTGCCTTCCCTCCCGGCGTCCGGCGCCCCTCCGTGCGCGGGGCCGGCCGCCGGCACTCAGCGTACTGACCGGGCGTCCACGAGGGCATGCGCTCTCGGACGCCGCCCTCAGCGGGGCGGCGGCGGGATCGTCGCCAGGTCGGGCGGATTCTCCGGCCAGATCAGCTCGACGGTGCAGGGCGCGTGGTCGATGACGAACCGCGCGTGCCGGCCGAGGCTGGGCGGTCCGAGGCGGCTGCGGTCGCCGTCGCGGGCGATGATGAGCCGGTCGGCGTCCGCGGCGGCGGCCGTGATGACGCGCTCGGTCCGCCCGGACGCCACCCGCGTCTCGCACGGACGCCCCAGCTCGCCGGACGCCTTCGCCAGCAGGGCGCGCGCCTCGTCGCCGGTGAGCGTCGGCACCTCGGGGTGCGGGTGCGGGCCGCGATGCCCGCGCCCCATCAGCCCGCCGAGGAGGCCGGCCGGGAGCGACTCGGCGGGGTCGTCGGCGGCGATGAGGGTGATCTCGTCGTCGTCCGGACGGCCGCGCGCCGCCTCGATCGCGGACGGCCACGTCCCGGGCGCGATCCACACCAGAACCTTCATCGCAACACCCCCATCAGGCCGGCGCTCCCCCACAGGGCAAGCGTGCACAACACCAGGCTGACGGGCACCGTCAGCAGGCCCAGTTTCGTGAATTCGGCGAGCTCGGCGTCGTGGTCGTGCTCGGCGAGGATGCGCCGCCACAGCAGGGTCGCCAGCGAGCCGACGTAGGTGAGATTGGGCCCGACGTTCACGCCGATCAGCACGGCCAGCACCGCGACCGGTCCGCCGTGAGCGACCAGCGGCAGCAGCACGAGCACCGCGGGCAGGTTGTTGACCAGGTTCGCGAGCACGGCCGCGATCAGCGCGACGAGCAGCAGGCTGCCGAGGGTCTGGCTCTCGGGGACGATCGCGCGCATGGCGTCCGCGACGCCGTGGTCGACGACCGCCTGCACGACGACGCTCAGGCCGAGCACGAACAGCAGGAACCAGGGGTTCGCTGCGGTCACCAGGGCGCTCAGTTCGCCGCCGGCCCTCCGCCCGGGCGATCCACCGGACGCCGGGGCGTCCTGGGCGGCGGACCCCGCGTCCGGCCCGCGGCCGGACGCGTCCGGGACGATCAGGCGTTTGGCGGCCAGCACGGCGACGCCCGCGAGGGCGGCCCAGAAGGGTTCGATGTGCAGCGGCGAGGAGGCGACGAATCCCGCGAGCGTCGCCCCGAGGACGACGAGCGCGAAGACGGGGGCCGGCGTCCTGGATTCGTCGGGGTCGTGGCCGGTGTGGACGGAGAGGTCTGAGGCGAAGTAGCGCCGGAACACGACGTACTCGACGCCGATCGCGACCAGCCACGGGCCGGCCATGAGGCCGGCGAAACCGGCGAACGACAGGCCGGCGGCGCTCATGGCGAGCAGGTTGGTCAGGTTCGAGACCGGCAGGAGCAGGGACGCCGAGTTCGACAGGTGCGCGGTCGCGTACACGTGCGGCTTCGGCCGGACCCCGAGCCGGGACGCCGTCGCGAACACGACGGGGGTGAGCAGGACGACGGTGGCGTCCAGGCTCAAGACGGCGGTGGTGAGCGAGGCGATCACGAAGACGAGGCCGAGGAGGCGTCCGGGGCGGCCGGCCGAGCGACGGGCCATCAGCCGCCCCGCGGCGTCGAACATGCCCTCGCGCTGGCACAGGTGCGAGAGCATCAGGACGCCGGCCAGAAAGAGGACGGTCGGCAGCATCCCCTCGACCTGCCGCCACGCCTCGGGCCAGCCGATCGCGCCTGTCAGGCACAGGACGAGAGCCGCGGGCACGGCGGCCACCGCCTCGGGCAGCCCGCGCGGGCGCGTCACCGCGAACACGAGGACGCCCACCAGCAGCAGGAGGGACAGCCCCTCGGCTAGGGCAGACGGCACCCGCACACGGTACTGCCGGTGGCCGGCGCTGGATAGCGCGGCCCGCGGGACGTGCGCGGGCCCAGTGCGCATCATGATGCGGTGATGCTATGATGCGGCATGCGCACCACCCTGGAGATCGACGATCAGGTGCTCGCCGTCGCGCGAGCGTTGGCCGCTTCGCGGAGCGTCTCGCTGGGGGCGGCCATCTCCGAGCTGGCGCGCCGCGGTATCGAGCAGAGCGCGACGGCTCCGGTCGATCTCTCCTACAGCCCGTTCCCCTTGCTCGTCGGCGACGCCGTCCACGTCATCACCGACGACATGGTGGCGGCGCACCGCGATGAGTGAGCCGCAGCTCGCCCTCCCCGACGTCGATGCGCTCGTCGCGCTGTGCGTCACCAACCATCTCCACCACCGCGATGCCCACGCGTTTCTGGCGACGGTCGAGTCGTGGGCGACAACCCCCGTCACCGAGGCGGCGCTGTACCGGCTGCTGTTGAATCCCCAGGTCACGGCGGCCGAGCACTCGGTCGCCGACGTGGACGCGGTGGTGCGGGGGTTTCGGCGCGACCCCCGCTGGCGGTTCCTCGCCGACGACACGACACTCGCAGCACCCATGGTTCGGACGGCGGTGCTGGTCGGGCATCGTCAGGTGACCGATCTGCATCTCGTCAACCTCGCCGCCCAGCACGGCGCCCGCCTCGCGACGTTCGATCGCGCGCTCCTGAGTTGGCTCGACCCGGCCGATCGCGTGCACGCCATGCTGATTGCCCCGGGCGCCTGAATGCCGCTCATCCCGCGG
The DNA here is from genome assembly GCF_039811905.1 of Nigerium sp. Taxonomy (NCBI): domain Bacteria; kingdom Bacillati; phylum Actinomycetota; class Actinomycetes; order Propionibacteriales; family Propionibacteriaceae; genus Nigerium; species Nigerium sp. The sequence goes on from NZ_JBDHZL010000011.1 coordinate 43,015, forward strand.
GAGGGCGACGGACCTGCGAACCCCTACGCGAACAGCTCCCGCAGAAACGCCAGGGAGGCGGCTTTTTGGACGTCCGGGATGTCGTGCATGATCTCCACCGACACGGGCCCGCGGTAGCCGGCAGCGTCCAGCGCCCGGACGAAAGCTCGATGCGGATACTGGCCCGTGCCGGGCTCGTTGCGTCCGGTGTCGGCGGTCTGGACCGCGCAGATCAGCGCCCCCGCGTCGACGACGTCGTCGAGCGACTCCCCCTCCTCGTCGATGTGGTAGAAGTCCACGGCGACGCCGATCTCCGGACGCCCCACCTCCCGCGCCAGCGACGTCGCCTCGCTCACCAGCCGCACGAAATTGCACTCCTTGATGTTCTGCGGCTCGATGCCGACGACGCAGCCGGAGCCGGCGAAGGCGTCCGCGCACCAGTGGTACGCCTCGAGAAGCTCAGCGCGGGCACGGTCGCGGTCGTAGCCGTCGGGCAGATTCCGCGACCAGGCGGCCCCGAAGACCGCGGAACCGGCGCCGGCGGCGTCCGCGACCTCGGCAGCCCGCGCGAAGTAGGTGCGCAGGGCGTCCTCGCTGCTGCGCCGGGGGCCCGCGATGAAGAGGCCCTGAGGAATGAACGACTGCAACACGTCGATCGCGATGATCTCGGCCGCGATCCGCCCCAGGGCGGCCGCGCCGGCGCGGGTGCCGTCGGGCGTCCCGAGGTCGAACTCGGTCAGCCGCGCCTCCAGGTAGTCGTAGCCCATGCGGGCGAGAGCGGCCGCGTTCTCGGTGCGGTCCGCGTAGCCGATGCGTCGTTGCATACGGCCAGCCTGCCAGAGCGGACGCCTGCGCGTGCGTTCCCGCGGGAACGCACGCAGCGTCCGGCAGGCCACCCCCGTGGGGACGCCGGGCGCCGTCGGCTGTCACCATGGGCGCATGAGATGTCGTCCTGCGCACCTTTCCGAAGATCCCCGATGAGCGACCTCGACCGCCTCGCCGAGCCCGATCGCGCCTGGGCGGACGCCGTGGTCGCCGCGTGCGCCCCGGTGTTCGACGCGGCCGGCGTCGGTTTCGTGTGGCAGTGCGTGACCGAGCCCGACGGACGCCTCGCCGCCCTCCTCTGGGAGGCCGACCCGCGCCTCTTCGACGCCCGCTACCCGGACGCCGGCCTACGCGAGTCGTACGGCAGCCAGTTCGACGAGGCACCCTGCATCGACTACTGGATCCACGTCGACCTCGCGGCGCAGACCGCCCGCCTCAACGTCGAGGGCTGGAGCCTGCCCGAGATCGTCGTCCCGCTCTCCGGCCATCCCAGCATGGACGCCGCCCGCCTCGCCGCGCTGGTCGCGCGGCTGCTCGGCGTCCGGCGGGAGGGCCCCTGACGACCCGGGGACGTTCCCGCGGGAACGTCAGGACGTCTCCGCCGACGCCCGCTCGGCTTCGGCGACGATCTCGCGCAGGGCGCTCACGTGCCTGCGATAAGCGGACGCCCCCCGTCGCGTCAGCGACAGCCAGACTCTGCGGGAGTCGGCCCGGTCCCGCTCCTGCTTGACGTACCCGGCGTCCACCAGCGCGGACACCTGCTTCGACAGCGCCGAGGCACTCAACTCCAGGTGATCGCGCACCACACCCAGCTCGACCGAGTTGCCGGCGATGAGCATCGCGCAGATCCGCAGCCGATGCGTGGGGTGGATCACCGGATCCAGGTCGGACGCGCTCATCGGCGCGTGCTCCGGTAATGGATCGCGGACCCGACCAGGTACACCACGCCGGCCCCCAGCGCGCACGGCACGATCAGCGCCGGGCCGACCGGGAAGAACGCGGCCTCGCGCAGCACCGCCGGGACGACCAGCAGCCCGATCGCGACCCCCACGCACGTCAGGAAGGCCACGCTCGACGGCAACGCGCTCGAGATGCCCATCGCCCGGGCCGCGCCGAGGTTCACCACCAGGATGGCCACCCCGATCGCGCACCAGCCCCAGATCCACGCCGGTTCGCCCAGCAGCAGGGACAAGCCCATCAGCGTCAGCAACGCCGCGTTCACGAAGTAGAGCCACGTCGGCCACGGAGCGTCCTTGACGGCCTTCTTGGCCGCGTCCACATCGGCGAGTGCCGCGCGGGCGGAGGCGGCGTCCTGAGCACTGAGGTTGTTTTCCATGACGGAAACTTTAGCTAGATGGTTTCCGTTGTGTCAACTGTTTCGTGGGCGGCAACGATCGCGGCCCCTGCACGCCGTCAGCGCCGCCGCAGCAGGTAGGTGTCGAACATCCAGCCTTTGCGAGCCGCCGCCTCGGCGCGGACGCGGAGCACCTCGTCGGCGATCTCCCCGAGCGGACCGGCCAGCAGGATCTCATCGGGGGTACCGAGGTAGGCGCCCCAGTAGAGGTCGATCCCCGTGGGGTCGATGTGGGCGAAGGTCTGGCGTCCGTCGAGCATGACGACGACGTCGTCGGCGTCGGCGGGCATGCCGTCGGACAGGAGCCGGGCGGGGCTGATCTGGACAGCCCGGCCCTGGCGGTTGAGCGGGATGCGGTGGCGGGCCGCGAGGGCCAGCACGGACGAGATGCCGGGGATCACGCGGACGCCGATCCGCCGGCCCGCGGGCGCGGCGTCCACCAGCTCGCGCACGATCGCGAGCGTGCTCTCGTACAGGCTCGGGTCGCCCCACACCAGGAATCCGCCCCGCTCGCCGTCGTTCAGGCCGGACGCCACGGCGTCCGACCACTGCGCGAGACGCTGGGCGCGCCACCGGGCGACCGCCGCCGGATAGTCGGCGGTCGTCTGCCAGGGACGCGGCGGGTCGCGCAACTCGACGACGCGCAGGGGTGGCTCAGGCGTCCGGTGGGCGGCCACCAGCTCGCGCCGGAACCGGACGGGCTCGTCGTACTCCTCTTCCTTGACGACCACGAAGAGGACGTCGAGGGACCGGATGGCCTTCACGGCCTCGAGCGTGATCCAGTCCGGGTCGCCGGCACCGATGCCGATGAGGGCGAGTTCCCTCGTCGCCGCACCTTCCGTCGCGCCGCGCTCACCCTCGGCAGCGTGCGTCTGACCAGCCATGACGTCGCCTCCCGGGCTACGACGCCGACGCGATCGCGCGTCGGGCGCCCTCGCCGAGGGTGCCCAGCTTCGCCCACGCGACGTCGGCATGGACACGTCCGCCCAGCCCGCAGTCGGTGGAGGCGATCACCCGGTCGGCGCCGACGGCGTCCGTGAATCGGCGGATGCGTTGGGCGACCAGGTCGGGGTGCTCCACGACGTTGGTGGCGTGGCTCACCACGCCCGGCACGAGGACGAGGTCGTCGGGCACCGCCACGTCGCGCCAGACCACCCATTCGTGCTCGTGGCGGACATTGCCGGCCTCGAAAGACAGCGACCCGACCCGGGCGTTGAGGACGACGGGGAGGATGTCGGCGATCCCGATGTCGGTGGTGTGCGGGCCGTGCCAGGAACCCCAGCACAGGTGGAGACGGACGAGCTCCGTCGGCAGACCCTCGATGGCGTGGTTGAGGGCGTCGATGCGGAGCTGGGTGAACTGCTGGTAGTCCGCGACGCTGGGCTCGGGCGTGATCTGGTCCCAGTTCTCGGCCAGCGACGGGTCGTCGATCTGAACGACGAGGCCGGCGTCCGTGATCGCGCGGTACTCCTCGCGCAGCGCGTCCGCCCAGGCCCAGATGTGCTCCTCGTCCGTGGCGTAGTACTGGTTCCCCACGCGGGCGGCGCTGCCCGGCGAGATGGCGGTCAGGAATCCCTGCTCGCCCGGCCGGAGGGCCGCCTTGAGGTTGCGGATGTCGGTGGCCACCGCGTCGTGCCCCGTGTAAGCGAGCCGTCCGGTGGTCGACGGGAACGCGGTGGCGATCGAGCCCGTGGAGACCCCGCCGACGTCGACCGGGTCGGAGTAGACGCGGGGGAAGAGCTGCCGATCCCGTCGGTTGGGGAACGAGGTCAGGCGGAGGTTGCCCGGGGTGGAGACGGCGTCCGGCTGGGTGAACAGGTCGCCGTCGGCGAGTTCGAGTCCGGAGACCCGCTGAAACGAGTACGACCACCAGGCGCCGTAGTCGACCGCGTTCGACATCGCCTTGCCGAACTCGCCGTCGCCCAGCAGCGTGATGCCGGCCTCCCGTTGCCGCGCGACGACGTCGGCGACCGCCTCGGCGACGAGCCGGTCGAACTCGGGGGTTTTCTGCAGCGTGAACCCGTCGTCGGCCAGCGTGCGGGCGGCGTTGGCGGCGATGAGGGCGTCCGTCCGGGGCAGGCTGCCGGACGTCGTGGTGCGAATCGCCTTGTCAGAGGTCGTGTTCGACATGCTCTCTCCTCGAAGCAGTGGTCTGTCTGAGCGCCGGCAGGTCTTCGGGCTCGAGGGCGGACGCCAAGGGCGTTGGTCCTACTGGGCGACGCTTCCCAGCCACCTGGCCAGTGCTCGATGCCGCCGGTCGTTCCCTCATACCGCTGCGGGGCAGCCCCGGAGTCGCACCGGGTTCCCTGTTGCCTCAGCCACCCGGCCCGGGAGGGGGTCCGGCGGCTGAACCAGCACCCCGGACAGTAATCACACGTGTGTTCTTCGTCAACGTGGCCCACGCGGGCGTCCGGGGCGGCCGACCGTCGCGCAAGCGACCCGCCGGGGCCGGGAATCGGTCTCCTCTGCGGCCGTCTAGAGTCAGCCCATGAGCCTCCGCGTGGTCGCCGTCGACATGGACGGCACGTTCCTGCGCCCCGACATGACCTACGACCGGCCCCGCTTCGCGCGGCTGCTCGCGCGGCTGGGCGAGCGCGGCGTCCGGTTCGTGGTGGCGAGCGGCAACCAGAGCTGGCAGTTGCGCTCGTTCTTCGAACCCACGGACGCCGTCGCCTTCGCCGCGGAGAACGGCCACTTCGTCTACGACACGGGCCGCGAGACGCCGCTCTTCGCGGTCGAGCCCGACCCAGCCCTCGGCCGCGCCCTCGTCGGCACGCTGGAAGACCTACGTCACCCCTACCTCGTCTCCTCGGTCGAGGGCGCCTGCATGCCACCTGGGTCCGGGACGCCGACGAGGCCTGGGCGCGGCTGTACTACCCGCGCCTGACGATGCTGGACGATGTCGGCGAGATCGCGGAGACGGTCGTGAAGGCGTCCCTGCGAGTCGACGACCCGGTCGCGGTCGCCGAACAGCTGAGCCGCGCGTTGGGCCACGGGGTCGCGGCGGCGGCGTCCGGCCCCGAGGACGTCGACGTGAACGCGCCCGGCCACCACAAGGCCACGGGACTCGCCCGACTCCTCGACCACTGGGGTGTCGACTGGGCGGACGTCGTCGCCTTCGGCGACAACCACAACGACCTCGAGATGCTGGACGCCGCGGGGCTCGCCGTCGCGATGGCGAACGCGCGCCCCGAGGTGAAGGACGCGGCCGACCGCGTCGCGCCGGCGAACGCTGCCGACGGCGTCCTGGAGGTGCTGGGCGAGCTCTTTCCGGCGCACGACCGCGCGCGGTGAAGCGCGCTTCCCCCGCCCATCCGACCACGAATCTGGAGGACCCCCATGACCCTCGACGCCCTGTTCGCCCGGATGGCGTCCGGCGCGATGTACGACGATCTCAGCCCCGAGCTGATCGAGGCACGCGCAGCGGCGGTCCGCGCGAGCGACGACTACAACGCGTCCTACGGCCGCCCGCCGGCCGAGCGCGAGGCGCTGCTGCACGCGCTGGTCGGGTCGGCGGGTGAGGGGGCGAGCTTCGAGCCGACGTTCCGCTGCGAGTTCGGGCGCAACATCCACCTCGGTGATCGCTTCTACGGCAACTTCGACTGCGTGATGCTCGACGGGGCGCCCATCACGACCGGGGACGACGTCCTGCTCGGCCCGAAAGTCGGCCTCTACACCGCCGACCACGCCCTCGACCCGGTCGAACGCCGCGAGGGAGCGTGCCGCGCAAGGACCATCACTCTCGGCGACAGCGTCTGGGTCGGCGGAGGCGTCACGATCCTCGGGGGCGTGACCATCGGAGACGGGGCCGTCATCGCGGCCGGCAGCATCGTCACCAAGGACGTCCCGGCGCGCACCATCGTCGCCGGAACCCCCGCGAGAATCCTCCGACGCATCACGGACGCCGACCGCTCCGGCTATCGGCCCACCCACTGAGGGGCCGGGAAAACCGCGAGCGTAGCGGCGTCGCGCCGCGAGCCAGCGCCGTTCGAACGGCTGACCTGCTTGTACAAGGTTTGTCTCACGTTTAGGGTGAGCGCAGCGACTCCCGAGAGGACACGCCCATGGCCGAGCCCGGCGACGCCGGCACCGTCGAGGTCTGACCCGGTGACCGATCCGTTCGGTGAGTTGCGGAGTTTCTTCACCGCCTCGCTGATCCGTCCGGTGGAGCGGAACCACGAGGAGAGCCCCGCCGTCCGCCGGCGTCGACGCGTCGTCGTCGGGGTCACCTTGGTGCTCGGGGCGGTCGCGCTGGGCCTGGCGCTGGCCGTCCGCCCGGGAGACCCGCTGTTCTACGCAGCCACCCTCGGGGTCGCCGCACTGTGGACCGTGGGCGCCTTCGCGTCCGGCCCCCTGCATCTGGGCCGCGGACGGGGCCGCTCCGGCGGCCCGACCCGCGGCGTCCTGCAGGGGCTGATCCTGGGGCTGATGCTGCTGGCGATCTTCCTGGCCGGCGCGTTCGTGGTCGCCCAAATCCCCTTCTTGCGCGCGCCCGTCGAGGGCCTGCTCAACCATGCCCGGTACGGATCCCTGTGGGTGGTCGCCATCATCACGGCCATCAACGGGATGGCCGAGGAGCTGTTCTTCCGCGGCGCCGTCTACGCCTCGCTCGACCGGCGGGTCAACGGGCTCGGCTCCGCGGTGTTGTACGCGTCGTCCACCCTGTTCTCCGGGGTGCCGCTGCTCACCTTCGCCGCTCTCTGCCTCGGGTTTCTCACCACCGCCCAACGCCGCGTCACGGGCGGGGTGTTGGGGCCCATCGCGTCTCATCTCACCTGGTCGCTGGGGATGCTCCTGGCGCTGCCCTACGTCTTCGCCCTGGGAGGCTGACATGACCCCACCCCTCGCTCTCGTGACCGGCGCCTCTGGAGCCGTCGGCGCCCGGCTCGTCCCCGCGCTCCTGGATGAGGGCTGGGCGGTGCGCGTCCTGGCCCGCACGCCGGCCAAGCTCGATCCGGCGTGGCGCGACCGGGTCGAGGTCGTCCAGGGGGACGCCTCCGACGCCGACGACGTGGCCGGCGCGCTCGCCGGGATCGGGGTCGCCTACTACCTGCTCCACTCCATGGACGCCGCCGGCCGCTTCCGCGAGCGCGACCGGGCACTCGCCCGGACCTTCGCCGCGGCCGCCCTCGACGCCGACGTGCAACGCATCGTCTACCTGAGCGGCCTGCATCCGGAGGGCGAGCTCTCCGACCACATGGCCTCGCGCGTGGAGGTCGGCGAGATCCTGATGGCGTCCGGCGTCCCCACCGCCGTGCTGCAGGCCGGGGTGGTGCTCGGGGAGGGGTCGGCGTCCTTCGACATGCTGCGGCACCTCACCGAGCGTCTCCCGGTCAGCGTCGGGCCCCGGTGGCTGCGCAACCGCATCCAGCCCATCGCCATCGACGACGTCGTCCACTACCTGATCGCCGCGGCCAAGCTCGACCCCGGCGTCAACCGCACCATCGACATCGGGATGGACGAGGTGCTCACCTACACCGACATGATGCGGCGGTACGCCCGGGTGACCGGGCTCGCGCCCCGGCTCGTGGGAACCGTACCCGTGCTCACGCCGGGGCTCGCGTCGCACTGGGTGGGGTTCGTCACCCCGGTGTCGAACCACGTGGCGCGTCCTTTGGTGGGCAGCCTCATCCATGACGCCGTGCGTAGCGAGCAGGACGCCTCCGCTCTGCTCGGCGACCCGCCCGGAGGCACCGTGGGATTCGACGAGGCCATCCGGCGCGCCACGGCGAACACGCGTCCCCGGCGGTGGAGTCGCACGCTGGCCGGCGTCGGGGCGGGCGTGGCCGCGTGCGCGGTCGCGGGCTCCGTCCTGACCACCCCGAACAGCGCCTGGTACCGGCGTCTGGCCAAGCCCGCCTGGCAGCCGCCCGCGGCCGCCTTCCCCCTCGTGTGGACCACCCTGTTCGGCGCGATCTGGATCGCCTCGACCGCGACGATCTGCGATCTCGAGGACGCGGGCCAAGACGCCCCGGCCGCAGAATTCCGGGGAGCCCTGGCCGTGAACCTAGCCCTCAACGC